>DATAAG010000961.1:0-9496 GCA_036260235.1 Longimicrobium sp. | reverse complement strand
CGCGGCCGCGCCGGCGCCGGCGGTGGCCGGGTGAGCGCGCCGGCCCCGGCGGCGCGGCGCGCGGCCGCGCCCCCGCTCCACGACCGACCGCGAATGAAAGTCCTGTTCGTCTGCCGCCGGACCCCGCGGGGCACCGCGGCGCCCTTCAACCTGGAGCAGGCGGAGTCGTTGCGCCGGCAGGGGGTGGAGGTCGACTTCTTCCTGCTGGAGCGCCCCGGCGTGCGCGGGTACGCCGGCGCGCTGGGGCCCCTGCGGCGCGCCGTGCGCGACAGCCGCTGCGACCTGGTGCACGCGCACTTCGGCCTGTCGGGAATGCTGGCCGTGCTGCAGCGTCTGCGGCCGGTGGTGACCACCTTTCACGGCAGCGACGTCGGCTACCTGCGCACCCGCGGCTTTTCGTTCGTGGCGTCGCGCCTTTCCCGCCACTCCATCTTCGTGGAGGGGGGGATGGTGGCGCGGCTGGGGCTGCGCGGCGGCTACACGGTGCTCCCCTGCGGCATCGACATGGACACCTTCCGGCCGCGGGACCGCGCCGCCTGCCGCCGCGAGCTGGGGATCGGCCCGGAGGAGCGGGTGGTGCTCTTCTCCGGCCGCTTCGACGTGCCCCGCAAGAACGCCGCGCTGGCGCGGGCCGCGGTGGACCGGGTGCCCCCCGCCCGGCTGGTGGAGCTGCGCGGGTACGGGCGCGAGGCCGTGTGCCGGCTGATGAACGCCGCCGACGCCCTGCTGATGACCTCGCACCTGGAGGGCTCGCCGCAGGTGGTGAAGGAGGCCATGGCGTGCAACCTTCCCGTGGTCTCCGTCCCCGTGGGCGACGTGCCGGCGGTGATCGCCGGGACCGAGGGGTGCCACCTGGCCGGGTACGACGCGAAGGAGCTGGCGGCCCGGCTGGAGCAGGTGTTCGCGCGCGGCGGCCGCACCGAGGGGCGCCGGGCCGCGGAGCGGTTCGGGCTGGACGCGGTGGCGGGGCGGCTGGTGGAGATCTACCGGCAGGTGCTGCATGCGAACTGAGGCGCCGGCGGCCGCGCCGCCGCTCTCCCCGCCGGCCCCGGCGCCGGCGCGCCACCGGGTGCCGGCGTTCGTCGTCTGGCTGCCGGTGGTGCACGCGGCGGCCGACGTGACCACCAACTACTTTCCCGCCGGGGTGGCGAACACCGGCTCGGCGCGGGCCGTGGTGGTGGCGGTCTTCCTGCTGTACTTCCTCACCCGCCGGATCACCTTTCCCCGCAGCACCCTGCCGCTGGCGGTCTTCCTGGGCTACGTGCTCCTGCGCTCGCTCATGTCCACCGACCCGGGCCGGTCGCTGAGCGACTTCAGCAAGGTGCTGCTGTCCATGAGCATGCTGGTGGTGGGCTTCCACTACATCCGCACGCTGGAGGCCTTCCAGCGCCTGAACCGCGCCACCCTGGCGGCGGCGTTCCTGGTGCTGGCCCAGTTCGCCGTGGCGCAGGTGTTCAAGCTGGGCGAGTCGGTGTACGTGGACGACTCGGTGTACCTGGGCGGCGCGCTGGCCAGCACGGCGTACTACCTGAGCGCGGCCGTGGTGCTCACCCCCGTGCTGCTGCCGTCGTACCGCCGCAGGGCGGGACGGGTGCTGGCCGCGCTGGTGCTGGGGCTGGCGGTGCTGGCGATGGTGGTGCTGCTCAAGCGCGCCGCCCTCGCCGGCGCCCTGCTGGGCTTCCTCACCTACATCCTGGTCGCCGGCCGCTGGGGGCGGGCGGCCAGGTACGCCGCGGTGGCGGGGACGCTGCTGGTGGTGTCCTCGCCGGTCTACCTCCCCGTGCTCATGCCCCGCGTGGAGGTGCGCTTCTCGGAGAAGCAGAGCATCGAGCGCCAGGCCCGCTACCGGGAGACGCTGGTGGTGCGCGACGAGTTCCTGGACAGGGGCTTCAAGCACGCCGTGGTGGGGACGGAGATGTTCAACTTCGCGCAGTACTACGGGGTGGACCGGCAGCTGCACATCGACTTCAACATCCTGCTGCACGGCGGCGGCCTGGCGGCGGTGCTGCTGTACCTGTGGCTGGCTCTGTCCGTGCTGCGCGAGCACGGGCGGTACTACGCGCTGGGGCGAAGATTTCCCTACGCCAGGGAGCTGCGCGGGGTCTTCCTGGCACTGCTGGCGCTGGCGCTGGTGGTGTCGTTCTCGTACAGCATCACCCTGCTGGGCTACCGCTCCGTGCTCTTCCTGTACCTGGGCGCGCTCCTCCGCCTGCAGTCCGTCCTGGCCCGGGCCGCGGCGCCGCCCTCGCCCTCGCCCCCGCCGCCGCCGCGCGGGGCTCCGCTGCCGCCGGGCGGGCCGGCGCGGCGCTTTCAGCCGGCGCTCCCGTGACCGGCGCGGCCGCCGCGACGCACCCCAACCCGCAACCCGTGACCGCCACGCGATGCAGACCGTAGACGCCCCGGCGCCCGCACCCGCCGGGCCCGCCGCCGCTCCCCGCCCCCCCCGGCGCACCTTCGTGGTGTACATGGGGCACCCGGCGCACTTCCACCTGTTCCGCAACCCGATCGCCGAGCTGCAGCGCCGGGGCCACGACGTGCACGTGGTGATCAAGAGCAAGGACGTGCTGGAAAAGCTGCTCGACGGCGCGGGGATGGCGTTCCACAACCTGCACCCGGAGCCGCGCCCCACCGGCAAGGTGGCCGTGGCGCGCAGCCTGCTGCTGCGCGAGTACCGCTTCTGGAAGCTGGCCCGGCGGCTGCGGCCGGACCTGATGGTCGGCACCTCGGCCGAGGTCATCCACGTCGGAAAGCTGCTCGGGATCCCCAGCGTGTACCTGGGCGAGGACGACGCGCAGGTGGTGGACCGCTTCGCGCGCATCTGCTTTCCCTTCGTGGACGCCATCGTGGCCCCCGAGTCGTGCAGCCTAGGAAAGTGGGAGCACAAGACCACGCACTACCCGGGGTACCACAAGCTGGCCTACCTGCACCCCAACCGCTTCACCCCCGAGCGCGCGCGGGTGGCGCACCTGCTGAACCCGGCGGGGCCCACCTTCCTGGTGCGGGTGGTGGAGCTGAACGCCCACCACGACGACGGCATCCGCGGCTTTACCCCGCAGATCCTGCGCGGGGTGATGTCGCTGCTGGCCTCGCGCGGCCGGGTGCACCTGAGCGCCGAGGGCGCCCTGCCGGCGGACCTGGAGCCGTACCGGCTGCGGATGGACCCGCTGGACGTGCACCACCTGATGTACCACTGCGACCTGGTGGTGGGCGACGGGCAGAGCATGATCGTGGAGGCGGCGATGCTGGGGACGCCGTCGGTGCGCTTCAACGACTTCGTGGGGCGCATCGGCGTGCTGGACGAACTGGAGCACCGCTACCGCCTTACCCGCGGCGTCCCCGCCGACCGCCCCGGCGAGCTGATGGAGGCCATCCGCGAGCTGCTGGAGCTGCCGGAGGCGCGGCAGGAGTGGCAGCGCCGCCGCGCGGCCATGCTGGCCGACAAGTCCGACGTGACGGCGTTCTACACCTGGTTCCTGGAGAACTACCCGGCCAGCCGCGAGGTGGTGCGGCAGACGCCCGGGTACCTGGAGCGGTTCCGCTGATGCGGCGCGGCCTCCGGATGCCGCCCGGCGGGGGAGGGCGCGCGGGTACTCGATTCGCTTCGAATGGCGCGAACGTGCGGAGCGGTGGTCGTCGCCTGATTTCCTGCCTCGAACACCTTCTCATCTCCGCTTTTCCGGTGCCGGGATGCTGGTGGCGGGTTTCATGACGCGAGCCGTCGCCGCTCCGTTCCGCACAAAGCGGCCATTTCGAACTTCTTCAAAATCTTCACGCGCGGAGGGCCCTTGTGCGCATCCCGCTGCTACTGTTATAAGTATGAGCCGGTCTGGCCGCAGCACCCGCTGCACCCGCCCCGCCGGCTCCACCGGAGCCGCGACCAGCACCTTCGTTCTTTCCGCAGCCCGGGCCCGGCCGCTTCCGTTGCCGGCCGCCACCGCCGCCTTCCCGGCGGCGCGCGGCGGGCCGCGGCAGCCGCCGGGCGGTTCGTCGCCCTCTTCTTCTCCTGCGTAGCCGAGCGATGGTTCCAGTGACCCAGGCGGTGCCGAGCGAGGACGTGCTCGGGACGGTGGCCACCCGCGAACGGGTTCGCTCCGCGGTGCGGGCCGCGTCGCTGCTCCACACCGTCCCGCCGGCGGAGTTCGTGGGCAGGCTGAGTGTGGAGGCGTGGGCGTTCATCGCCGCCCACGTGCCCCTGCGGGACCCCGGCACCTGCATCGCCGACTCCGCCAGCCACCTGGAGCCGGGGATCCCGGCCGAGGCGGCGCCGGACGCGGTCGTCAAGCTGGGGCGGCTGAACGACGTCCGCTGGCTCAACAAGTACTTCAACGTCGTCAACGACCGCCTGCCGGTGGGCGGGCGCTTCGTCTGCTACCTGGAGACGCTGGACGAGCGGCGGCGGCGCTTCGCGCGCAAGTACCCGCGCGGCACGGTGACGCTGGCGCGGGTGCTGAGCTTCGTGCTGCACCGCGTCTTCCCCAAGCTTCCCGTCACCAAGTCGGTGTACTTCGCCCTCACGCAGGGGCGCAACCGGGCGCTCTCCGGCACGGAGGCGCTGGGGCGCCTGTACTGCTGCGGCTTCGAGGTGGAGGAGACGCGCGAGATCAACAACCTGCTGTACGTGGTGGCCCGCAAGTCGGGTCCCCCGCAGCGCGGCGCCACGCCCTCGTACGGGCCGCTGTTCGCCATGCGGCGGGTGGGGCAGGGCGGCCGGTTGATCCACGTGTACAAGCTGCGGACGATGCACCCGTACGCCGAGTACCTGCAGAAGTACGTCTCCGAGCGCAACGGCATCGACGGCTGCCGGGTGCGGGACGACTTCCGGGTCACGCCCTGGGGGCACCGGTTCCGGCGGCTGTGGATCGACGAGCTGCCGATGATCATCAACTGGCTGCGGCGAGACCTGAAGCTGGTGGGCGGGCGGCCGCTCAGCCAGCACCACGAGAGCCTGTACCCGGAGTCGCTGCGGGAGCGCCGGCGCAAGTACCGGCCGGGGCTCATCCCCCCCTTCTACGCCGACCTCCCGCGCACCTTCGAGGAGACCATCGCGTCGGAGATCCGCTACCTGGACGCGTACGAGCGGGCGCCGCTGCGCACCGACCTTCGCTACCTCGTCAGGGTGCTGGCCAACATCGTCACCGGCCGCGCGCGCAGCAACTGATCCCGCGGCCGCACCGGATCGGGAAAGGAAAAGAACCTCACGCAGAGTCGGCAGCGTGAGCAGAGCTTGGCCTGTGCAAGGGACAACTCCGCTCACTCTGCTGACTCTGCGTGAGGCATTCTTTTTCAGGAAGTCGCTACGAGACAGAGCCGATCGCGTTTCGCGAGCTGTTCAACTCGATCCGGATCATGACCCGTCCGGGCGCACCCTCCCCGGCGGTCCGGGGTAGAGAGCTTGCAGTGATCCGGTCCGGCCGAGCCCCTGATCCCGTGACGCAGATGCCCTCCCCCGCAGACCCGACGGACGTCCTCTCCCCCCGTGGCGACCTCACGCGCCGCGACTGGCTGCGCGCGGTGGCGGCCGCCTGCGCCGCCCTGGCCGGCGTGCGGGCCGGCGGCGCGACGGCGCTCTTCGCCCAGCAGGCCGGCATCAACGTCCTGCGGCACGGCGTGCGCGGCGACGGGGCCAGCGACGACCGCGCCGCGCTCGAGGCGGTGCTGCGGTCCGCGCCGCGCGGCGCCACCGTTCTGCTCCCCGCGCGCACCTACGCCGTCTCGGGCCCGGTGCGCGTGGCCCGCGACGACCTGGTGATCGAGGCCGCGGGCGCGCGCCTGGTGCCGGCGCGGGGCGGCCGGACGGCGTACCTGGAGATCGGCGCCCGCGACCGGCTGGTCTCCCACGTGACGGTGCGCGGGCTCACGGTGGACCTGGCGAACGCCGCGGCGGTGCCGTTCGGCGTGGGCGCCTTCGTCCGCGGCCCGCTGCTGCTGGAGAACGTGACCGTCCGGAGCTCGCCGGGCGAGGGGATCGTCGTGGACGGCGGCGGCGGGCTGCGCGGCGGGGTGGTGCTGCGCCGGTGCGCCGTGCACCAGAGCGCCATGCAGGGGATCCACGTGCGCGCCGGCGTGCCGGCGGGCCGGGTGGAGGACTGCACGGTGGACGGCTCCAACGCGTCCGGCGAGGGCGGGGCCGGGATCGTCCTGCGCGGCGCCTCGTGCGTTGCGCTGCGCTGCTCGGTGTCAAACGCGCGGGACAACGGGATCCGCATGTACGGCGTGGGGTGCCGCGCCGAAGCGTGCCGCGTGCGCAGGTTCCGGGTGGACGGCGTGCGCCTGATGGGCGACGACCAGCAGGCCGTGGACTGCCACGTCTCCGAGCACCTGGGCGGGAGCGCCGGAAACGGGCTGCGCATCCGCGACGTCCGCAACGCCCGCGTCACCCGCGGCACCTTCGAGGGGTGCGTCACGGGGATCGTCGTGGTGAACCGCGAAGGGCGCGATCCCGTGGGCGCCGTCATCACCGGCGCCACCTGCCGGCTCAACTCCGTCGCCGGGATCGCGGTGCGGGCGGGCTCCGGGCACTCGCTGCAGGGCAACGTCGTCTACAACAACGGGCGGTACGGCATCCTGGGCGCCGGCAACGCCGCCAACGTGCAGGTGCGCGGCAACCGCTGCTACGACGACCGGCCGCGCAGGCGCCAGCGCTTCGGCATCTACACCGAGCCGACCACCCGGGGATGGCGGGTGGCGGAGAACGACAGCCGCTCGGCGGCCCACGCCGAGGCCGGCATCCGGCTGCGGGGCGCGGGGCACGTCATGGGGACCAACCGCGCGCAGTAGTCGTCGTCCGCCCGGTGAATCCGGGAAGGAGACGGGCTTCATCCTCTTCCCCGATCCGGGAGACGACATCGGGAAAAGTGCAGGGGAACAGAGGTATACCAGATCCGGAAAAACGACAGCGAAAGGTACAGAGGGACAGACAAGGACCAGAGGAACAGAGAACCGATCCTCTGTTCCTCTGGCTGTGCTCTGTTCCTCGGTACCCCAATTCTTTTTCCGGATCTGGTATTGGACGGAGTGAGCCCGGGAGCACTCGTCGTCTCACTTCCTCGATTTCACTCCGTTCCTCTGCATCCCCGTTCTTTTTCAGGCTCTGGTGTCACGACGCACGGGACGCCGGCCCGGGAAAGGATGGCGCCTGCGGCGCGGTACCGGCGGCCGCTCCCGGCGGGGGGCGCCGCGGGGCGCCCGTCCGGTCACGGCCCCGCCCCGGCAAGGGGGACCGAAGGGTTGCCAATTCCGGACGGGGATGTGTAACTTATCAGGTCGTGCCAGCGTACTTGCGCCGGTGCGCCCGCCTGGCGGGCAGGCCGATCCCCCGCGTCCGGCAGCCGCCGGTGCGCCTTCGGCATGCGCCCTTCCGCCCGTGCTCCCGGTCTTTCGAAGCTCCTGGGTTCCCTCCGCTCCCCGGTGTGACCTATGCGTACCGCGCGACTGCTCCTGCTCCCCCTGCTGGTTTTGGCCGCGTGCTCCGACGACACGGCGGTCGTTCCCGAGCCCACGCCCGAGCCGGAGCCCGAGGTGCTTCCCCTCGGCGTCTACGAGTTCACCATCACCGGGCTGACCAACGACGAGATCCGCACGACGGTCTCGCCCATGCCCATGGAGCTGCCGAACGGGATCAGCGCCACCCTGGACTCCGTGAGCGCGGGGCTGGAGGTGGAGCAGGTGAGCTTCGCCTCGCAGACGGACGGCACCCGCCCGCGCGGGTATCGCTACGTGTCGGTGAACTACCGGGTGCGCAACAGCACCAGCGTGGCGAGGAACAACGTCACCTTCCTCCCCATCACCAACTCCACCAGCATCCCGAACACTCCGTTCTTCATCCTGCGGAAGTTCGACGGCACCAACGCCGATCCGGCCATCGCCACCAAGATCGTGCCCAGCGGCGCGGTGGTCATCGGCGAGAACCTCAAGATGCTGGCGCCCATCCAGGACGTGCTGCAGGTGTACGAGGAAAGCGAGCTCGCCGGGCTCACGCTCCCCGCGGGCGCCACCGCCGTCTTTCCCTACGGCTTCGTGGTCCGCAACCCGCGCAGCAGCACCAACCGCACGCTGCAGCCCACCACGGACCCGGAGGACTACGAGGGGCTGGTCACCTTCTCCTTCCGCATCCCCCTGCAGCCCGACTCGGGGGCGGTTTCGGGGAACAAGCGCGACGTGCACACCTACACCTTCCGCATGATGGCCGTGGAAGACACGGAGACGCGGATGACGGAGAGCATCGAGGAGGGGCAGGACAGCGCGGCCGTGCGGCGGCTGCGGGCCCGCGCCGCGTCGCTGGGCGCCACCACCGTCACCGTGCTGAACGGCAGCCCGGCGATGGACCCGGCGGTGCCGGACTACCCGGGGCAGCGCCAGATCTGCTCGGTGCGCACGGCCGGCACGGCGGCGTCGCCGATCACCTTCATGACCACGCCCGCCGGCTACACGCAGGTCGCCATCCTGCGCCCGGGCGAGACGATGGACTCCTGCGCCCCGTACTTCCGGGGCGGAACGCCGGGGCGGCCCGCCACCAACGTGTCGTTCCCCCTGACCGTCGCGGCCGTAGACCGCTACGGCAACATCATCCCCCTCGGCAACGACAGCATCTACCTGGAGACGGAGTCGGGGCCGCCGGCCACCTTTACCCCCGGGCCCAAGCTCACCGGCGGGACCTCCACGGTGGCGGTGACCTACTCCGACTACGGCACCTCGCTGCTGCGGGCGCGCGGCCGGCGGATGGAGGGCGAGATCCCCATCCTGATCGCCGGGGTGACGCGCACCTGGAGCGCCGCCGGGGCGTCGACGAACTGGAGCGCCGGCGGCAACTGGGGGAACGGGGCCGCCCCCATGTCGCTGGACTCGGTGGTCATCCCCGCCTCGGCGCCCATGTTCCCCACGCTGGTCTCCAGCGTGACCGTCCTGGGCGTCACGGTGGAGAACGGGGCCACGCTGAACCTGAGCTCGTTCGACCTGACGGCGGGGGGCAACGTCACCGCCGGGCTCACCGGCGGCATCACCAACACCACGGGGCGCCTGGTGCTCGCGGGGACCGCCAAGACCATCCAGGGGCGGGTGCCGCGGCTGCGGGTGACGGGGACCTACAGCCTGTCGGCGAACGTGACGGCCCGGGCGCCGATCGAGGTGTTGGCGGGGCGGCTGACGAGCGCGACCTTCCGCCTGCAGGCCGAGTCCTTCTGACCGGGCCCGCCAGGACGGCCCCGCCGGCGTCGTCGCCGGGCGGGGCCGTGCGGAGCACGACGCTGAAGTGGCGCGTGGGACCCCGCGGTCCCCGCGCCCCTTTGCGTTGGGCGTGCGGAGGGGCGCGCTGACCATGCCGGCCGCGCTCACCTCCGGCCGCTTTTCCGTGGCGGAGTGCGCCGCGCTGCGGCGGTGGATGCTGGACGCGCTCTGCGGCCGGGCCGGGTGGGGGTCCGCGCCGGCGGCCTCGCCGGCCTCGTGGAACGCCATGCTGCGCGGCGAGACCGCGGCGCTCCTGCTGCGGGCGCGCCTGGGC
>DATAAG010000960.1:0-2824 GCA_036260235.1 Longimicrobium sp. | reverse complement strand
GGCGCGGGCTTCCGGCTCGGCGGATGCCCGCGCCGCGGCGGAGGTGCTGGAGCGGTGGGACCGCACGGCGGACGCGGAGAGCCGCGGCGGCGTGCTCTTCCAGGCCTGGTTCCAGGAGGTGAGCCGCCGCGCCCCCGGCCCGCGCCTGTTCGCCACCCCCTGGAGCCCCGCGAACCCGCTGGAGACGCCGGACGGGCTGGCGGACCCACCGGGCGCCGCCGCCGCGCTGGAGGCGGCGGCCGCCGCGGTGCGGCAGCGCTGGGGGGCGCTGGACGTGCCCTGGGGCGAGGTGCACCGCCTGCGCCGGGACGGGGTGGACCTCCCCGGCAACGGCGGCCCCGGCAACTTGGGGGTGTTTCGCAACGTGGGCTACGTGGACGCCCCCGACGGCCGGCGGACGCCGGTGCAGGGGGACACGTACGTGGCCGCGATCGAGTTCTCCACTCCCGTCCGCGCGCGGGCGCTCATCGCGTACGGCAACTGGTCGCAGCCCGGCTCGCCGCACCGCACCGACCAGCTGGAGCACTTCGCCCGCAAGGAGCTGCGCCCCGTCTGGCGCACCCGGGCCGAGGTCCTGGCCAACCTCCGCGACCGCGAGACCCTTCCGCGCCCCCGCTGAAAGGAATGGCCTCACACGGACTCAAACGGAGTCAGCAGAGTCCAGGTCACGCTGACTCTGCTGACTCTGCGTGATGAGACAATTCTTCCGACGCCCCCGGCGCGCCTGGCACTGGGGGCGTCGTCGAAGATCGTGGTTGCCGCTGGTATCCGCGACGGCGGACAGCGTGTCGTCAGTGCGGGGATTCCAATCGCTGGCCGCGGCTACTTCACCGTCCAGCCATTGCAGGCTATTCCCTATTCCCTATTCCCTATTCCCTCCCTTCCCGCACCGGCCGGAACGTTGCCGCCGGCCGCCGCGGCGCGTACCCTGAGCGGCGGAACGTCCGTGAGCACCGCACCGGGAGCCCCCTGACCGCATGAAGTACGTCCCCGCCCAGCTCGCCGCCTACCTGCAGATGGGCAGCGCCCGCCGCAACCTGCGCGCGCTGCGCGGCTACGTGCTGGTGCTGCTGGCGATGGTGGTGGGGTACAGCATCGCCTTTCACCTGCTGATGGCCGCCGAGGGGCAGCGGCACTCATGGCTCACCGGCTTCTACTGGACGCTGACGGTGATGAGCACGCTGGGCTTTGGCGACATCACCTTCCAGAGCGACGCGGGGCGGCTGTTCAGCATCGTGGTGCTGGTCTCGGGCGTCGTGTTCCTGCTCATCGTCCTTCCCTTCGCCTTCATCCAGCTCTTCTTCGCCCCCTGGCTGGAGGCACGGCAGGCCGCGCGCACGCCGCGGGCCGTGCCGCCGGACACCCGGGCGCACGTCATCCTCACCCACTACGACCCCATCGCCATCTCGCTCACGCAGCGGCTGGCGTACCACGGCCGGCCGTACTGGGTGATCGAGCCTGACGTGAAGACGGCCATGGACCTGCACGACGCCGGGATCCGCGTGGTGGTGGGCGAGCGCGACAAGGTGGAGACGTACCGTGCGATGCGGGCGGACCAGGCCGCGCTGGTGGTGGCCACAGGCAACGACTACGAGAACACCAACATCGCCTTCACCGCGCGCGAGGTGGCGGAGAAGGTGCCGCTGGTCTCCATCGTCCGCTCCGCGGAGTCCGTCGACATCCTGGAGCTGGCGGGAAGCTCGCACGTGCTGCACGTGCCGGAGATGCTGGGGCGCGCGCTGGCCCGCCGCACCCTGGGCGGCGACGGGCGGGCGGGGATCATCGGCCGCTTCGGCGACCTGCTGATCGCCGAGGCGCCGGTCACCGGCACGCCGCTCATGGGCAGGCGCCTGGCCGACAGCCGCCTGCGCGAGGCCACGGGGCTGACCGTGGTGGGGGTGTGGGAGCGCGGCCGCTTCGAGCCGCCCACGCCGGAGGCCGTGCTGGGCCCCTCCACCGCCCTGGTGCTGGCGGGAACGGAGGAGCAGCTGGCGCGCTTCGCGGAGCTGATGGTGATCTACGGCTCTCCCGACGCGCCGGTGCTCATCCTGGGCGGCGGCCGGGTGGGGCGCGCCGTGGCGGCGGCGCTGGAGGAGCGCGAGGTGCCGTGGCGCATCGTGGAGCAGAACCCCGCGATGGTGCGCGACCCGGCGCGCTACGTGGTGGGCTCCGCGGCGGACCGCGCGGTGCTGGAGAAGGCGGGACTGAGCGACGCGGCCGCCGCGGTGGTCACCACCAACGACGACGCCACCAACATCTACCTCAGCCTGTACGTGCGGCGCCTGCGCCCCGACATCCAGATCGTGAGCCGCGCCACCCTGGAGCGCAACGTGGCCACGCTGCACCGCGCGGGGGCGGACTTCGTGATGTCGTACGCCAGCATGGGCGCCAACGCCGTGTTCAACGTGCTGGAAAAGGGCGACGTGGTGATGCTGGCGGAGGGGCTGGACGTCTTCCGCCACCCCATCCCCCGCCCTCTCGTCGGGCGCACCCTGGCGACGACGGGGATTCGCGAGGCCACGGGGTGCAGCGTGGTGGCGCTGGAGGTGGAGGGCTCCGCCGTCATCAACCCGCCCCCGGAGACCGTGCTCCCCGCCGGCGCCGAGCTCATCCTCATCGGCACCACCGACGCCGAGCGCCGCTTCGTGCAGACGTTCGGGCGCTAGGGCTAGAGAAAGGGGGTTCACGCAGAGTCAGGTAGAGTAGGCGCCAGGGTGGGTTAACTGGACCACCCTGGACGCCCCTCCTCGAACCGGACGTGCGGATTTCCCGCATCCGGCTCTCCCACGCGGGTTCACCGGTTGGCTATCGGAGAGTTGCGCGC
>DATAAG010000959.1:0-2042 GCA_036260235.1 Longimicrobium sp. | reverse complement strand
GGAGGTGCAGGCGCTCTGCGAGGACCTGGTCGTGCTGCGCGAAGGGCGCATCGTCGCGCGGGGGGAGCCGCGCTCCGTCCTCACCCGCGCGGACGTCTTTCCGCTGGCGGAGCACGAGGGGTTCGAGAACATGCTCCCCGCGCGCGTGCTGGAATCGGGCGCGGACACCAGCCGCGTGGCGCTGGGGCACGGTGCGGACGGCCCCGCGCTCACCGTCCCCCGCTCCACCCTGCCGCCCGGCAGCGCCCTGCTGCTGAGCGTTCCCGCGGACGAGATCGTGCTGGCGCTGGAGCACCCCGCCGGCCTCTCCGCCCGCAACGCGGTCCCCGCCCGCGTGGAGAAGGTGCAGCGGGTCGGCCCCGTGTGCCTGGTGACCGCCCGCGTCGCTGCGGGCGCCCCGCCCATCGTCGCCGAGGTGACGGCGGACGCCAGCACCGAGCTGCACCTGGTCCCCGGGACGGAGCTCTTCCTCCTCATCAAGACCACCGCCGTCACGCTCTACGAGGACCCGTCGGCGAGCTGACCCCCAGGCCGTTCCCGTCGCCGTCGTGCGGGTTCCGTCCATCCGTGCGCCCAACCGTCCCCATGACCGCGAAAGCGGTCACTTCCGCATGTAGCACGGGCATTTTCGGCCGGTTACAATGGGCCGCGGGACAACCACGTTTCGCATGCGTCGCTGCGACATCTCGCGCCTGCGCCAGGACAATGGGGAACGACGACCCGACGCGGCCCGCACGTTTTTCGCCGTTGCACTTCATCGAGCGCACGGGACTTCGCTCGCCCGAGTTGCCTGGCCGCGCGGCTCTGCACGAACTGCAGCCTCGTCTGGCGAGCGTCGTGTATCCGGTGCTGCGACTGGTGCTGCTGTTCAGCGACCAGGAGCGGAACGCGGTGTGGTTTGCCGCCGATGATCTGCGGGGGTGGGAGGAAGAGCTCCTGCGCGGCACGCCCGCCGAGCCTCTCGTGCAGGCCATGGCCGTGATCGTTGGCTTGCTGGCCGAGCCTTCCGCAGCGGACACGATGGCGTTGCCATACGCCTGCCTCGCCGCGGCAGACCACGCGCACCAGCTGAACGCGGAAGAAACCGGCCTGGCCTTCACCGAGGCGGCCGCGCTATGCCGGCCGGAGAACGCGCGCCTTGCCTACCTCGCGGGCAGGAGCCTGAAGAACAGCGGCCGGGGACGCGAAGCGGAGCGCTGGCTCGCGCGTGCCGCGAAGGTCGCGCGCAGTTCCGGAGACGGGCTGGCATACGCGCTGTGCCACAACAGCCTGGGGATGCTGCACTGGCAATCCGGTGCCAATCCGAAGGCGCGCACACACCTGCGCCGCGCCCTGCGGAGCGCCCGGCACCACCGGTTCCGGAACGTAGAGGGGATCGTTCTGCACAACCTCTTTCTCGTCGGAGTCACGTCCGGCGACCTGGAAGGGGTGGAGGAGTTCGCGCGGCGTGCGTTCGAACTGTACCGGCCGCACCATCCCCGCCTGCCGGCGCTTGCCTACGACATCGCCTACTACTGGCTGACGCGCGGATACGCGGCGCGGGCGCTGCCGATCTTTCGCTCGGTAGAGGCGCGCTTCGAAGACCCGGAGCAGCGCATCCAGGCGCTGGCGGCGCAGGCGAGGGCCGCGGGCGCGGCAGGCGATGTCGAGGCGTTCGAGCGTGCGTGGGCAGACGCGCACGAACTGCTGGCGTCCGCCACCATTCGCACGACCCGGGCGGCCGCGCTGGTGGACCTCGGACTTGGCGCCGCCCACCGGGAGTGGTGGGAGGCGGCCGAGGCGCCGTTCGTCGATGCGATCGCTTCCGCCGAGGCGCTGGGCCAGTCCGACATGCTGATCCGCGCGGAAGAATGCCTGCGTGCCGTACGAGTGGGGCAGAACCCGGATACGCTCCCCCGCCCGGCGGAGATGAGCCGGCGGCAGGTGGCCGCGGAAGATCTGGCACGGGAATGCCTCGACGCGCTGAGCGTTTTCAGCGAGGCGGTCCCCTGTCCCGTGGGGGAAGATGCATTCGCGTGAGCGCGGGCTTTCACACACCCGCG
>DATAAG010000958.1:0-6725 GCA_036260235.1 Longimicrobium sp. | reverse complement strand
GCCACACGGAAACCGCGTACGCACAACCGCTTGCGCGCGACCGAAGGATCTTCTCTCCGTCACCCGGGGCTGGCTCCGGCGGTACGAAGCCAGCCCCTCGGCCCTGTCGGCAACATCCTTCGGTCGGCGCCAGAGTGCGGTGTGAACGCCAGGGCAGGCGCGGCGCCTCCCTCAGGAAGACAAGGCTCGGGTGCGGTTTGGCAACACCCTCTCAGGAAGACAAATCGCACTTGCGAGGTCCGGCGGAACCGGCTCTACACCACGTCCGTGCGGTAGCCTTCCGCGGTGACGGCGGCGGCGAGCTGTTCGGGCGAGACGGCGGCGGGGTCGAACTCCACCTCCGCCGCGCCTTCCTGCAGGTGCACCGTCGCCGAGCGCACACCGCTCTGGTTCTGCAGCGCCTTCTCCACCGTCGCCTGGCAGTGGGCGCAGCTCATCCCCTCGATGTTCAGCCGGACCGTCTTCATCGCTCTCTCGTCTCCTGTCTCGTGGTGCCGGTCGAGCCCGCCCGGGCGGCAGGTAGCGTGCCGGGTTGACCGCGGTCGGCGGGGACGCGTACCTTGGCGCCCGCCACGTCCACCCGCGGAGCCGCCCATGCCTCACCAGTTCCCCAACCTTACCGTCATCGGCCACCCCCTGGTGCGCCACAAGCTGGCCGTCCTGCGCGACAAGGAGACGTCCAAGAAGAAGTTCAAGGAGCTGGTGGACGAGATCGCCATGCTGATGGCGTACGAGGTCACCAAGGACCTGCCCCTGCAGGCGGTGGAGATCGAGACGCCGCTGGAGCGCACCACGGAGATGAAGCTGAGCGGAAAGAAGCTCACCGTCGTCCCCATCCTGCGCGCGGGGCTGGGGATGGTGGACGGCGTGGTGCGGCTGATCCCTTCCGCGCGGGTGGGGCACATCGGCTTGTTCCGCGACCACGACACGCTGCAGCCGGTGGACTACTACTTCAAGATCCCGCCGGAGCCCGAGGCGCGCGACTTCATCCTGCTGGACCCCATGCTCGCCACCGGCGGCTCGGCGTCGGCGGCGACGTCGTCGCTCAAGCGCAGCGGCGCCACGCGGGTGCGCTTCGTGTGCCTGGTGGCCGCGCCGGAGGGGGTGCAGCGGATGCTGGACGACCACCCCGACGTGCACGTCTACGCCGCCGCGCTGGACCGCGAGCTGAACGACGTCGGCTACATCCTTCCCGGCCTGGGCGATGCCGGCGACCGGCTGTTCGGCACGAAGTGAGTGCGTGAGTGCGTGAGTGCGTGAGTGCGAGTGCGTGAGCGTACGCGGAACGCTGACATGTCGTGGCCTCCGCAGGCCAGGAGCGAATGAATTCGCCGCTGGAACATCGCAAAGTCCGCCTGCGCGGACTGCACCCGCGGGGCACGGCGCTTCAAACGACGCAACATGTTCGACGCAGCGCCGGGTCATCCTGAGGGAGGCGCCGCGCCGGTCGTGGCGTCGATCGTGATCCATGGCGCCGACCGAAGGATCTGCTCGCCGAGGCTGGTGGCGTGATCAGCGCGGCGATCCTGCCACCACGAGTCCGCGAAGGCGGACTTTGCGGATTTCCAGCGGCGACTTCAGTCGCTCCGGCGTGGTGCGGGCGATTACCGGTTCAGAGTCGCAATGGGCATCATTCGCTCCTGGAGGCGGGCCGCGTGAGACCGGATCAATCCGCCATCGGGATCTGCCGCCCGGAATGGAGGCCTGGATGAACCCCACCTTCTTCGCCACGCCCGAGGAGTTCCGCGCGTGGCTGCAGGCGCACCACGAGACGGAATCCGAGCTGCTGGTCGGCTTCTACAAGAAGGGCTCGGGCAGGCCCAGCATCACCTGGCCGGAGTCGGTGGACGAGGCGCTGTGCTTCGGGTGGATCGACGGGGTGCGGAAGAGCCTGGGGGAGGACGCGTACACCATCCGCTTCACGCCCCGCAAGGCGAAGAGCGTCTGGAGCGCCGTCAACATCAAGCGCGCCGGCGAGCTGATCGAGCTGGGGCGGATGACGCCCGCGGGCCTGCGCGCGTTCGAGGCCCGGGACGACGAGCGGTCGCGGATCTACGCCTACGAGAACCGCCACAAGGCGGTTCTGGATCCCGCGCTGGAGGAGCGGTTCCGGGCGAACGAACAGGCCTGGAACTTCTTCCAGGCCCAGCCTCCCGGCTATCGCCAGACCTGCATCCACTGGGTGATCAGCGGCAAGCAGGAAGCCACGCGCATCCGCCGCCTGGACCAGCTCATCGCCGACTCCGAAGCCGGCCGTCGCATCGACCTGCTCAACCCTCGCAAGCCGAAGCAGGGATAGGGCCCCCTCCCCCCTCGTTCCTCGCGTAGAGGGGGAGATGATCGTACCGGGAGGCCGGTCCCAGAGATGTCGAAGCCCCGTTCGGCGACGCGTCAGCGACGCCGGGACGGGGCTTCTGGCCGTCCGAGCGGCGGGTTCACCCGCTCAGGGAGCTGGCGTCACGCGTGTTCTATGAACTCACGCACTAACGCACTAACGCACTAACGCACTCTTCTACCGGACGAACGCCTCGCGCACGCCGGCATCCACCGGCAGCATCGCGCCCGTCGTGCGGGAGGAGCGGTCGGAGGCGAGGAAGAGGACGGCCTCGGCCACGTCTTCCGCGCGCACCTCCACGCCCAGCAGCGTGCGGCCGCGGTACACGTCCTCCAGCCGCTCCGGCGGTACGCCGTACGCGGCCGCGCGCTGCTCGCGGATGCCGTCCCACAGGTGGCTGCCGCCGAAGACCGCGTCGGGGTTCACCATGTTCACGCGCACGCCCAGCGGCCCGCCCTCGATGGCCGCCACGCGCGCCAGCTGCGCCTCCGCCGCCTTGGACGCGCTGTAGGCGGCGAAGTCCTTTCCCGGCGCGGTCACGTTCTTCGTCGCCACGAAGACGATGCCGCCGCCCGTGCCCTGCCGGCGGAAGTGGCGCAGCGCGGCGCGGGTGACCAGAAAGTGCCCCGTGGCGTTCACCGCGAAGCTGCGCTCCCAGTCCGCCAGCTCCAGCGACTCGATCGGCGCGCAGTGCGCCAGGCCGGCGTTGCTGACGATCACGTCCACGCCGCCGTACTCCAGGCACGCCCGTTCCACCGCCCGCTCCACCTCCTCCGCGCGCGTCACGTCCAGCGGGCACGCCAGCGCCGCCCCCGCGCCCTCGCGCTCCACGATGGCGCCCGCGACGGCGCCGATCCCGTCCGCGTCCCGGTCCGTCACCACCACCTGCGCGCCCGCCGCCGCCAGCCGCAGCGCCACCGCCCGGCCGATCCCCCCGGCGGCGCCGGTCACCAGCGCCACGCGGCCGGCCAGCTCGCGCTCCGGCGGCGCCAGCGTGAGCTTGTACAGCTCCAGCGGCCAGTATTCCGCGCGAAAGCCCTCCGCCTCCGGGAGCGAGCGGTAGCCGCCCATCGCCTCGGCGCCCGCCATGATGCCGATGGTGTGCAGGTAGATGTCCCGCGCCAGCGCCGCCAGCTTGGGCGTCCGCCCCACGGTCCACATCCCGATCCCCGGCACCAGCACGATGCGCGGCGCGGCCTCCAGCACCGGCTCGTCCATGCGCCAGCGGTCCACGTAGTCGCGGTACTCCGCCCGCCACCGCTCCAGCGCCTCGCCGAAGCCGCGGGCGATGGCGTCGGCGTCCGCCGGATCCCGGACGTCCACCCACAGCGGCAGGCGCCTGGTCGTCAGGATGTGGTCCGGCGTCGCCGCGCCCGCCGCGGAAGCCGCCCGCGCGCGCCCGGAGCCGACGAAGTCCAGCACCTCCGGCGCGTCCGTGTAGCGCGCGACCACGTGCTTCTCACGGCTCAGGGCGCCGCGGATCACCGGCGCCAGCGCCGCCGCCACCCGCCGGCGCTGCTCGTCGTCCAGCCGGTAGCGCGGCTCCGCGGCGAACACCGGCGCCGTCGTCCGCGCATCCACGTGCTCGCGCGCGATGCGCACCAGCTCCAGGTGGCGGCGGTACGCCTCCTCCGGCGTCTCGCCCCAGGTGACGGCGCCGTGGTTCAGGAGGATGAGGCCCAGCGCGTCCGGGTTCGCCCGCACCGCCTGGCCCACCTCCTTCGACAGCAGGAACCCGGGGCGGCGATAGGGGATCCGCAGCACCCGGTCGCCGAAGGCTTCCTGGCAGGCGGCGTCGGGATCGGGCGTGTTGATGAGCGCCAGCACCGCGTCGGCGTGCGAGTGGAAGACGCTGGCGGCGGGGATGAACGCGTGCAGCAGCGTCTCGATCGACGGCCGGGGCGACGACGGGTCCGTCAGGCAGCGGGCCAGGTACGCCACCATCTCCTCGTCCGGCATCTCCTCGCGATCGAAGAGCGGCAGCACGTCGTCCAGCCGTACGCCGGAGAGGTCGGAGCGCTTGAGGGACGCCAGGTCCGATCCACTCCCCTTGACGCGCAGCACCCGCACCGGCCGGCCCAGCACGTCGGTCTCCTCCACCTTGACGGACGTGTTGCCGCCCCCGCGCAGCACCAGCGACGTGTCCGCGCCCACCATGCGCGAGTAGCGCACGCACGCATCCACCGCGTCTTCGGCGGCGATCGGCGCGTTGAGGGGGATGGAGGCTGCGTCGGGCGTGGTCGTGGTCATCGAGCGATTCTGGCGGTGTTGGGTGGCGCGCAGCCGCCGAGTCAGCGATTGAAATCGCCGCAACGACTGCGCGCTGTCCGCCTTCGCGGACAAACGGCAACTGCGCTGATGCGAATCACACCGGCGCGGTATGGGGCTGTGCGGCGAAGACCTCCGGCGGCAGGGTGCCGGCGGGAAAGACGCCGCGCTCTGTGAGGTACGCGCTCACCAGCCGCGCGGGGGTCACGTCGAACGCCGGGTTGCGCGCGGAGCAGCCGGGCGAGGTCACCCGGATGCGGCGCATCGTTCCCTCGTCGTCCGGGCCGGTCTGGTAGTGCACCTCGTCCGCCGAGCGCTCCTCGATGGTCACCGCCGCGCCGTCCGGCACGGCGGCGTCGAAGGTGGAGGGCGGCACCGCCACGTAGAACGGCACGCCGAACTCGCGCGCGCACACGGCCTTGGCCAGCGTGCCGACCTTGTTGACCACGTCGCCGTTGGCGGCCACGCGGTCCGCGCCCACGATCACCAGGTCCACCTCGCCGCGGCTCATCAGGAACGCCGCGGCGTTGTCGGCGATCACCGCGTGGGGGATGCCCTCGCTGCCCAGCTCCCACGCGGTGAGGCGCGCGCCCTGCGCCCGCGGCCGCGTCTCGTCCACCCACACGTGCACCCGCCGCCCCGCGGCCGCGGCGGCGTAGACGGGGGCGAGCGCGGTGCCGTGATCCACCGTCGCCAGCCACCCCGCGTTGCAGTGGGTGAGCACGCGCGCCCCGTCCGGCACCAGCGCCGCCCCGTGCTCGCCGATGCGGCGGCAGCTTTCCACGCTCTCGTCCGCGAACCCCTGCGCCGCCTCGCGCGCGGCATCGACCGCCGCCGGGGGGTGCGCGGCGGCCTCCGCGGCCGTCCAGACGCGCTCCGTCGCGTGGAACAGGTCGCGCGCCGTGGGCCGCGTGGCGTCGATGAGCGCGCGCGCCGCCCGCGCGTACGGCCACGGGTCGCCCGCGTCCGCTTCCGCGAACGCCTGCGCCAGCGCGTACGCCGCCGCCGCGCCGATGGCGGGCGCGCCGCGCACCGTCATCTCGCGGATCGCCTCCGCCGTTGCCCGGTGGTCCGCGCACGTGACGATCTCGAACGCGAACGGCAGCCGGTTCTGGTCGATGAGGTGCACCGTGCCGCCCTGCATCCAGACGGTGCGGTACGGCGTTCCGTTGACGTGCATGATGCGAGGCTTTCGACTTCGGATCGTTCTTCGGAGACCCGCTGGTACGGGGTCCAGCCAACGCTATCCAGCGGACCGGGGCAGGCGCAAGGGCCTTGGTCGGCGGTTCGGGCGGGCTTCTCGCGCAGTGGCCGACGTGTTGAGCGGCAGGTCCGGCGCGACTAGATTCGTCGCGCCGTGTGGCCGGCCTTCACAGATCACCCGAGATGGAGCCGCTCCCATGCAGGTACTGCCCCCGGTGCGTGCCCGACACACGTACACGCAGACGCTGGTGGCGCCGCCCGACGAGGTGTTCCCGCTGCTCTGTCCGGTGCGCGAGGCGGAGTGGGTGGAGGGCTGGGACCCGCGCGTGGTCTTTACCGCCTCCGGCGTGGCCGAGCAGGGATGCGCGTGGGTGATGCCCGGCGCCGGCACCGCCGACCCCATCTGGGTGGTGACCCACCACGATCCCGCCGCACACCGCGTGAGCTTTGTAAAGACCACGCCGGACCACAGTGTGGGCCTGATCGACATCGCGCTCGCCCCGGCGCCCGGCGGCGGGACGTACGCCGAGATCACCTACGACTACACGGCGCTCAGCGACGAGGGCCGCCGCTTCGTCCAGTCGTTCACGGCCGAGCACTACGCCGGGTTCATGAAGGAGTGGGAGGACAGCCTCAACGGCTTTCTCCGCGCCGCGGCTGCCGGGTCACGGTAGCGCCACGCGGCGCGGCGCAGCCCGCGAGCTCTGCCGGGCGGGGGAGGGGCACGTGCTTCCGGCGCGCCATCATACCAGATCCGGAAAACACCTGTCATTCTGACTCCTCGGCGGCTGCGCCTACCCTGTGGGACGAAAGACGTCTCGCACGAATCTCTCGTCCCCATCAACCTCCCCCAGGGGTTTTTGGGGGAGGTGGGCGAGTCATGCGAGCCCGGAGGGGGCGCGGCGGCTCGCACCGGACC
>DATAAG010000957.1:0-15106 GCA_036260235.1 Longimicrobium sp. | reverse complement strand
CCGCGCACCCCGGCGGAGGAGCTGCTGGCGGGGATCTGGGCCGAGGTGCTGCGGCGCGGCCGCGTGGGCGTGCGGGAGAGCTTCTTCGACCTGGGCGGGCACTCGCTGCTGGCCACGCGCGTCGTCTCCCGCATCCGCGAGGTGTTCGGGGTGGAGCTGCCGCTGCGCGCGATGTTCGAGGCGCCCACGGTGGCCGGGGTGGCGAGCGCGGTGGAGGAGATCCGCCGTGCCGGCGTCCCCGCCGCGCCGCCGGTCGTCCCCGTGGAGCGCTCCGGCCCGCTCGCGCTCTCGTTCGCGCAGGAGCGGCTGTGGTTCCTGGACCGGCTGGAGCCGGGGAGCCCGCTGTACAACGTCCCCGCCGCGCTCCGCCTGGCCGGCGAGCTGGACGTGGGGGCGCTGGAGCGCGCCCTGGGCGAGATCGTCCGCCGCCACGAGGTGCTGCGGACGGTGTTCGCCGAGGTGGACGGGGTGCCGGTGCAGGTGGTGAAGCCGTTCGCCGGCTTCGCGCTGGCGGTGGAGGACCTGTCGCACCTGCCGGACGGCGAGCGCCGGGCCGCGGCGGAGCTGCGCGCGGCGCGGGAGGCGGCGCTTCCCTTCGACCTTGCCGCCGGGCCCCTCCTTCGCCCGGCGCTGCTGCGGCTCTCCGGCGACGAGCACGTGCTGCTGCTGTGCATGCACCACATCGTCAGCGACGAGTGGAGCACGGAGGTGCTCCTGGGCGAGCTGGCGGCGCTGTACGCCGCCTTCCTGGCCGGCGGCGAGCCGGGGCTTCCGGATCTCCCGGTGCAGTACGCGGACTACGCCGCCTGGCAGCGCGAGCACCTGCGCGGCGAGGTGCTGGAGGGGCGCCTGGACTGGTGGAAGGCGCGGCTGGCCGGCGCGCCGGCGCTGCTGGAGCTGCCCACGGACCATCCCCGCCCCGCGGTGCAGTCGTTCCGCGGCGCCACGATCCAGGGAGCGCTCCCGGCCGGGGTGCGGGCGGGGCTGGAGGCGCTGGGGCGCGGCGAGGGCGCCACGCTGTACATGGTGGTGCTGGCCGCCTTCCAGGTGCTGCTTTCCCGCTACAGCGGCAGCGCCGACGTGGTGGTCGGCAGCCCGGTGGCCGGGCAGACGCGCCGCGAGGTGGAGGGGCTGATCGGCTTCTTCGCCAACACGCTGGTGCTGCGCACCGACCTGTCCGGCGATCCGGATTTCCGGGAGGTGCTGCGGCGGGTGCGCGAGGCCACGCTTGGTGCGTTCGAGCACCAGGACGTGCCGTTCGAGCGGCTGGTGGCGGAGCTGCAGCCGGAGCGCAGCATGGGCCACTCGCCGCTCTTCCAGGTCGCCTTCGTGCTGGCGGATGCCGGCCGCTCCGCGACGGAGCTGCCGGGGCTGCGGCTGGAGCGCGTGTACGCCGACAGCGGGACCAGCAAGTTCGACCTGACGCTCTCCATCGCACCCCAGGCGGACGGCATCCACACCTGGATGACGTACCGCACCGACCTCTTCGACCGCTCCACGGTGGAGCGGATGCTGGAGCACCTGGGGCGGGTGCTGGAGCAGGTGGCGGAGGACGCGGACGCGCGGGTGTCGCGGCTGGAGCTGGCCGGGGCCGACGAGCGCCGGACGGTGGTCGAGGCGTGGAACCGGACCGCGCGTCCGTATCCCACCGACGTCTGCCTGCACGAGCTGTTCGAATCTCACGTCCGCGCCACCCCCGGCGCCGAGGCGCTGGTCTGGGGGGGCGTGCGGCTCACCTACGCGGAGCTGGACGCGCGGGCCAACCGGCTGGCGCGCCACCTGGCGCGGGCCGGCGTCGGCCCCGACCATCGCGTCGGCGTGCTGCTGGAGCGCGGCGTGGAGCTGATCGTCGCCATCCTCGCCGTCCTCAAGGCGGGCGGCTGCTACGTGCCGCTGGATCCCGCCTATCCCGCCGAGCGGCTGGCACTGATGCTGGCCGACGCCGGCGTCCGCGTGCTGCTCACGCGGAGCGCCCACGCCGCGGCGCTCCGCGCACCCGGCGTCGCCGTCATGCGGCTGGACCAGGCGGCGGACGCGCTCGCCCGCGAGTCGGCCGAGCCGGTGCGGAGCGGGGCGGCGGCGGAGAACCTGGCCTACATCGTCTACACCAGCGGATCCACCGGCC
The DNA here is from genome assembly GCA_036260235.1 of Longimicrobium sp. Lineage (GTDB taxonomy): Bacteria > Gemmatimonadota > Gemmatimonadetes > Longimicrobiales > Longimicrobiaceae > Longimicrobium. The sequence goes on along the minus strand of DATAAG010000957.1, from coordinate 12,981 downwards.
GCCCCAAGGGCGTGATGGTGAACCACCGCACGGTGGTCCAGCTGGTGGTCGAGACCGATTACGTCCGCTTCGGCCCCGGCGACCGCATCGCGCAGGCGTCCAACGCCAGCTTCGACGCGCTGGCGTTCGAGACCTGGGGCGCGCTCCTGAACGGCGCCACGCTGGTCGGCATCGACCGCGACGTCCTCCTTGCTCCCTCCGCGCTGCGGGAGACGCTGCGCGCGGAGGGGATCACCACGCTCTACCAGACGACGGCGCTGCTGAACCAGCTGTCGCGCGAGGAGCCCGGCATCTTCGCCCCGCTGCGCGAGGTGCTCTTCGGCGGACAGCAGGTGGACGCGGACGCCGTGCGGCGCATCCTCGCCGCCGGCGGGCCGGGGCGCCTGCTGCACATGTACGGGCCGACGGAGACGACGGCCTGGTGCTCGTGCGAGCCGGTGGAGGAGGTGGCAGAGGACGCGCTGACCGTCTCCGTGGGCCGGCCGACGGGGAACCAGCGGATCTACCTGCTGGACGCGGCGCTGCAGCCGGCGCCCCTCGGCATCCCGGGCGAGGCGTACGTGGGCGGCGGCGGCGTCGTCCGCGGCTACCTGGACCGCCCGGGGCTCACCGCGGAGCGCTTTCTCCCCGATCCCTTCGCCGCGGAGCCCGGCGCGCGGATGTACCGCACCGGGGACCGGATGCGCTGGAAAGAAAATGCGCCAGTTCGTGAGTGCGTCAGTGCGGTAGCGGGGGACTCACGGGAGGGCGCCCACGAGCAGCGAAACCAGCCGCCGTTCACTCACGCACTCACGCACTCACGCACTCACGCACTCGAGTTCATCGGGCGGGTGGACGAGCAGGTGAAGATCCGCGGCTTCCGCATCGAGCCGGGCGAGGTGGAGAGCGTGCTCTCCGCGCATCCCGCCGTGCGCGAGGCGCGGGTGGTCGTGCGCCAGGACGGGCCGGGGGAGAAGCGGCTGGTGGCGTACGTGGTCGGCGAGGCGGACGCGGACGCGCTGCGCGCGCACCTGCGGCGCAGCCTGCCGGAGTACATGGTGCCGGCGGCCTTCGTCGGGATGCCTTCGCTGCCGCTGACGCCCAACGGCAAGCTGGACACGAAGGCGCTCCCCGCGCCGGAGCTCGGCTCGGCGGAGGATCGATATCAACCGCCGCGCACGCAGACGGAAGAGGTGCTGGCGGGGATCTGGGGGGACGTGCTGGGGGTGGCCCGCGTGGGCGTGGCGGACAGCTTCTTCGAGCTGGGCGGGCACTCGCTGCTTGCGACGCGCGTGGTCTCGCGCATCCGCTCCGCCTTCGCCATCGAGCTTCCGCTGCGCGCGCTCTTCGAGGGGCCCACCGTGGCGGCGCTGGCCCGCGCGGTGGAGGAGGTGCGCCGCGCCGGCGTGCCGCTGCTCCCCCCCGTGGTGCCGGCGGGCCGCGACCGGCCGCTGCCGCTTTCGTTCGCGCAGGAGCGGCTCTGGTTCCTGGACCGGATGGAGCCGGGGAGCACCACCTACAACACCGACTGGCCGTTCCGCCTCTCCGGCGCGCTGGACGTGCCGGCGCTGGAGCGCGCCCTGGGCGAGATCGTCCGCCGGCACGAGGTGCTGCGCACCACCTTCCGCGAAGCCGGCGGGTCGCCGGTGCAGGTGATCGCGCCCTTCGCCGGCTTCACGCTCCCGGTGCACGACATCTCCCTCTCCGCCGCGGAGGGCGAGGCGGAGGTGCGGCGCCGCGCCGACGCGGAGGGCTCCCGCCCGTTCGACCTGGCGGCGGGGCCGCTCTTTCGCCCCACGCTGCTGCGGCTGGCGGACGACGAGCACGCGCTGCTGCTGGGGATGCACCACGTGGTGAGCGACGGGTGGAGCCTGGGCGTGCTGCACCGGGAGCTGTCGGCGCTGTACGCGGCGTATCGCGCCGGGCGCGAGTCGCCGCTGGTTCCGCTGCCGGTGCAGTACGCCGACTATGCCGTGTGGCAGCGCGAGCAGCTGGCGGGCGACCTGCTGGAGCGGCAGCTGGCGTACTGGAAGACGCGGCTGGCCGGCGCGCCCGCGCTGCTGGAGCTGCCCACCGACCATCCCCGCCCGGCGGTGCAGGGGTACCGCGGCGCGCTGGAGCCGGTGTCGTTTTCGCCCGCGCTGCTGGGGCGGCTGCAGGCGCTGGGGCGCGCCGAGGGCGCCACGCTCTTCATGGTGGTGCTGGCCGCCTTCCAGGTGCTGCTTTCCCGCTACAGCGGCAGCGCCGACGTGGTCGCCGGCACCCCGATCGCGGGGCGGACGCGCGCGGAAACCGAGGAGCTGATCGGCTTCTTCGTCAACACGCTGGCCGTGCGGACGGACCTTTCCGGCGACCCCTCCTTTCGCGAGGTGCTGCGCCGGGTGCGCGAGGCCACGCTGGGCGCGTACGAGCACCAGGAGGTGCCGTTCGAGCGGCTGGTGGCGGAGCTGCAGCCGGAGCGCAGCCTGGCCCGCTCGCCGCTCTTCCAGGTGACCTTCGCGCTGGGCGACGAGGTTCCGCGCGGCGGCCTTTCCGGGCTGCGCTGGGCGGAGGTGGAGGCGGAGCCCGCGGCCGCCAAGTTCGACCTGGTGCTGACCCTCGCGTCGCACGAGCGCGGCCTGGACGGCACGCTCGGGTACCGCACCGACCTCTTCGAGCGCCCCACGGTCGCGCGGATGATCGGGCACCTGGGGCGGGTGCTGGAGCAGGTGGCGGAGGACGCGGACGCGCGGGTGTCGCGGCTGGAGCTGGCCGGGGCCGACGAGCGCCGGACGGTGATCGAGACGTGGAACCGGACCGCGCGTCCGTATCCCGCGGACGTCTGCCTGCACGAGCGGTTCGAATCTCACGCTCACGCCACCCCCGGCGCCGAGGCGCTGGTCTGGGGCGGCGTGCGGCTCACCTACGCGGAGCTGGATGCGCGGGCCAACCGGCTGGCGCGCCACCTGGCCCGTGCCGGCGTCGGCCCCGACCATCGCGTCGGCGTGCTGCTGGAGCGCGGCGTGGAGCTGATCGTCTCCATCCTCGCCGTCCTCAAGGCGGGCGGCTGCTACGTCCCGCTCGATCCCGGCTATCCCGCCGAGCGGCTGGAACTGATGCTGGCCGACGCCGGCGTCCGCGTCCAGCTGACGCGGAGCGCCCACGCCGCGGCGCTCCGCGCGCCCGGCGTCGCCGTCGTGCGGCTGGACCAGGCGGCGGACGCCCTCGCCCGCGAGTGCGCCGGGCCGGTGCGGAGCGGCGCGGCGGCGGAGAACCTGGCCTACATCGTCTACACCAGCGGGTCCACCGGCCGCCCCAAGGGCGTGATGGTGAACCACCGCACGGTGGTCCAGCTGGTGGTGGAGACCGACTACGTCCGCTTCGGCCCCGGCGACCGCATCGCGCAGGCGTCCAACGCCAGCTTCGACGCGCTGGCCTTCGAGACCTGGGGCGCGCTCCTGAACGGCGCCACGCTCGTCGGCATCGACCGGGACGTCTTGCTCTCTCCGCCCGCGCTGCGGGAGACGCTCCGGGTGGAGGGGATCACGACGCTCTACCAGACGACGGCGCTGCTGAACCAGCTGTCGCGCGAGGAGCCCGGCATCCTCGCCACGCTGCGAGAGGTGCTCTTCGGCGGGCAGCAGGTGGACGCGGACGCGGTGCGGCGCATCCTGGCGGCCGGCGGGCCGGGGCGCCTGCTGCACATGTACGGGCCGACGGAGACGACGGCCTGGTGCTCGTGCGAGGCGGTGGAGGAGGTGGCGGAGGACGCGCTGACCGTCTCCGTGGGCCGGCCGACGGGGAACCAGCGGATCTACCTGCTGGACGCGGCGCTGCAGCCGGCGCCGCTGGGCATCCCGGGCGAGGCGTACGTGGGCGGCGGCGGCGTGGTGCGCGGCTACCTGGACCGCCCGGGGCTCACCGCGGAGCGCTTTCTCCCCGATCCCTTCGCGATGGAGCCCGGCGCGCGGATGTACCGCACCGGGGACCGGATGCGCTGGAAAGAAAGTGCGCCAGTTCGTGAGTGCGTCAGTGCGGTAGCGGGGGACTCACGGGAGGGCGCCCACGAGCAGCGAAACCAGCCGCCGTTCACTCACGCACTCACACACTCACGCACTCACGCACTCGAGTTCATCGGGCGGGTGGACGAGCAGGTGAAGATCCGCGGCTTCCGCATCGAGCCGGGCGAGGTGGAGAGCGTGCTCTCCGCGCATCCGATGGTGGAGGAGGCGCGCGTGGTCGTGCGCCAGGACGGGCCGGGGGAGAAGCGGCTGGTGGCGTACGTGGTCGGCGAGGCGGACGCGGACGCGCTGCGCGCGCACCTGCGGCGCAGCCTGCCGGAGTACATGGTGCCGGCGGCGTTCGTCGGGATGCCCTCACTCCCGCTGACGCCCAATGGCAAGCTGGACGTGAAGGCGCTCCCCGCGCCGGAGCAGTCCGGCGAAGAGGGCTACGTCGCGCCGCAAACGGAGGTGGAAGAGGCGCTGGCGGAGATCTGGGCGGACGTGCTGGGGGTGGAGCGGGTGGGGGCGACGGACGACTTCTTCGCGCTGGGCGGGCACTCGCTGCTGATCATGCGGCTGATCACCCGCGTCCGCGACGCCCTGGGCGTGGAGACGTCCATCCGCACCGTGTTCGCCGCGCCCACGCTGCGGGCCATGGCCGCCGACGTGGAGCGGCTGATCTACGAAGACTACTTCAGGCTCCCGGGCACGCACGCCGGGGATCTGCTCGAACTCCATTCCACCGCAGGAGCGTAACGGTGTCTACCGAGCAAACGGCCGGGGTTCGTCTCCCGGACCTTTCCGTCGCCACCCGCGCGCTCCTCCAGGCCCGGCTCCACGGCCGCAACCGGACGGCCGCGCCGGGGCCCCGTCCGCGCGACGGGATCGTCCCCCTCTCGTTCGCCCAGGAGCGGCTGTACTTCCTGGACCGGATGCAGCCGGGGGGCTCCGTCTACAACGTCCACGCGGGAGTGCGGCTTCCGGGCCCGCTGGACGTCGCCGCGCTGGAGCGCGCGCTGGGCGAGATCGTGCGCCGCCACGAGGCGCTGCGCACCACCTTCCGCGAGGTCGGCGGCGTCGCCGCGCAGACGGTCGCGCCGTTCGCCGGCTTCGGGCTGGCCGTGGAGGAGCTGGCCGGGGCGGACGACGAGGCGGTGCGCCGCCGCGCCACGGCCGACGCCGCCCGCCCGTTCGACCTGGGCGAGGGGCCGCTCTTTCGCGCCACGCTGCTGCGGCGGGGCGGGGACGACCACCTTCTCCTCCTGGCCATGCACCACATTGTCAGCGACGGGTGGAGCCTGGGCGTGCTGCGCCGCGAGCTTTCGGCGCTGTACGACGCGTACCGCGCCGGCCGCGAGTCGCCGCTGGCGGAGCTGCCGCTGCAGTACGCCGACTACGCCATCTGGCAGCGCGAGCCGGCGCGCGCGGAGGCGCTGGACCGGCAGCTCGCCTACTGGAAGCGGCAGCTCGCCGGGGTGCAGGGGCTGCTGGAGCTTCCCACGGACCGTCCGCGCCCGGCGTCGCCGTCGTTCGGCGGGGGCACGGTGCCGGTGCGGGTGGGCGCGGCGGTGGTGGACCGGCTGCGCGCGCTGGGGCGGAGCGAGGGCGCCACGCTGTACATGACGGTGCTCGCCGCCTTCCAGCTCCTGCTGTCCAAGCACGCCGGGAGCGACGACGTCGTGGTGGGCGGCGCGGTCGCGGGGCGGGCGCAGCGCGAGGTGGAGGAGCTGATCGGCTTCTTCGCCAACACCCTGGTCCTTCGCACCGGCCTGGGCGGCGATCCCGCCTTTCGCGAAGCGCTGCGGCGCGTGCGCGAGACGGTGCTGGGCGCGTACGAGCACCAGGACGTCCCCTTCGAGCGGCTGGTGGCCGAGCTCCAGCCGGAGCGGTCGCCGGGCCACTCGCCCCTCTTCCAGGTGATGTTCTCGCTCGGCGACGCCGACGCCGGCCTTCCGGCGGGGGAGACGCCGGCCGTAGAGGCGGAGATCACCACCGCCAAGTTCGACCTCACCCTGGCCTTCGCCGCGGATGCCGGCGGGCTGAACGGCGTCCTGGAGTACAGCACCGACCTCTTTGACCGCGCCACCGCCGAGCGGATGGCGGCGCAGCTGGGGCGCGTGCTGGAGCAGGTGGCGGACGATGCCTCGCGGCCCCTCTCCGCGCTCGTACTGATGGACGAGGACGAGCGGCGGCAGGTGGTGGAGACGTGGAACCGGACCGACGTGGCGTACCCGTCCGAGCGGAGCATCCACGACCTCTTCGCCGAGCAGGCGCGCCACACGCCGGACGCCGTGGCCGTCGTCTTCGAGGACGATTCGCTCACCTACCGCGAGCTGGACGCGCGGGCCAACCGCCTCGCCCGCTACCTGGCGCGCTGCGGCGTGGGACCCGAGGTGCGGGTGGGGATCTGCCTGGAGCGCGGTCCGGAGCTGGTGGTCGCCATCCTGGCCGTGCTCAAGGCCGGGGGCGCGTACGTCCCGCTCGATCCCGGCTACCCCGCGGCCCGGCTGGAGCGGATGCTGGCGGATTCCGCCGCGGCGGTGCTGGTCACCCGGCGCTCGCTCCGGGACGCGCTCCCGGCGAGCCGCGGCGTCCGCCTCGTGAGCCTGGACGAGGAGGGGGCGGAGATCGCCGCCGGGAGCGCGGATGCGCTGGAGAGCGCCGCGGCCGCCGGCGGCCTGGCGTACGTGATGTTCACCTCCGGGAGCACCGGCACCCCCAAGGGCGTCGGCGTGGAGCACCGGAGCGTGGTGCGGCTGGTCCGCGGGGCCCGCTACGCCCGTTTCGGCCCCGATGAAGTGGTCCTGCAGGCCGCGCCCGTCTCCTTCGACGCCAGCACGCTGGAGCTGTGGGGCGCGCTCCTGAACGGCGGACGCCTGGTGCTGATGCCGGGGAGCAGGCCGTCGCTGGCGGAGCTGGGGGGCGCCATCCAGAGGCACGGCGTCACCACGCTGTGGCTCACCGCCGGCCTCTTGCAGGTGATGGTGGACGAGCGGCTGGACGACCTGGCCGGCGTGCGGCAGCTGCTGGCGGGCGGCGACGTGCTCCCCGTGCACGCCGTCGCGAGGGTGCGGGAGCGCTTTCCCGCGTGCCGGCTGATCAACGGCTACGGCCCCACCGAGAACACCACCTTCACCTGCTGCCACACGGTGGGCGACGCGTGGAGCGGCGGCCCGGTCCCCATCGGCTCGCCGATCTCCAACACCCGCGTCTACGTGCTGGACGCGGCGCTGCGTCCGGTCCCCGTGGGCGTGCCCGGCGAGCTGTGCGCGGCCGGCGACGGCGTGGCCCGCGGCTACCTGGGCCACCCCGCCGCGACCGCGGAGAAGTTCGTCCCCGATCCCTTCGGCCGGCCGGGCGGGCGGATGTACCGCACCGGCGACCGCGTGCGCTGGAACGCGGACGGCGTGGTGGAATACCTCGGCCGCCTGGACGGGCAGGTCAAGGTGCGCGGCTTCCGCGTGGAGCCGGGCGAGATCGAGGCGGCGCTGCGCGGGCACCCGGCCGTGCGCGACTGCGTGGTCATGGCCCGCGAGGACCTCCCCGGCGAGAAGCGGCTGGTGGCGTACGTCGCGGGCGGCGCGGAGGCGGAGACGCTTCGCATCCACCTGCGGCGCACCCTGCCGGAGCACATGGTGCCGGCGGCGTTCGTGGCGCTCGATCACCTCCCGCTCACCCCCAACGGCAAGCTGGACCGCAGGGCGCTCCCCGCACCGGAGCTCGCACCGGCGGAGGACCGCTACGTGGCGCCCCGCACGCCGGTGGAAGCGGCGCTGGCGGAGATCTGGGCCGGGGTGCTGGGGGTGGAGCGCGTGGGCGCGGCGGACGACTTCTTCGCGGCCGGCGGGCACTCGCTGCTCGCCACGCGCGTGGTGTCGCGGGTCCGCGAGCGCTTCGGCGTGGAGCTGCCGCTGCGCGCGCTCTTCGAGCGGCCCACGGTGGCGGCGCTGGCCGAGGCGGTCGAAGCGCTGCGCCGCGACGGCGCGCGCGTCCTCCCGCCGGTCGTCCCCATCGCCCGCGATCGCCCGCTGCCGCTGTCGTTCGCGCAGGAGCGGCTCTGGTTCCTGGACCGGATGGAACCGGGGAACACCACGTACAACATGTACGTGTCGCTGCGGCTTGCCGGCGCGCTGGACGCGGGCGCGCTGGAGCGCGCGCTGTCGGAGATCGTCCGCCGGCACGAGTCGCTGCGCACCACCTTCCGGGAGGTGGGCGGCGCGCCGGTGCAGGTGATCGCGCCGTTCGCCGGCTTCACCCTGGCGGCCGGCGACCTCTCCGGCCCCGGTGAAGCGGAGCGCGACGCGGAGCTCCGCCGGCGCGCGGCGGACGAGGCGGCGCGCCCGTTCGACCTGGCCGCGGGGCCGCTCTTCCGCGCCACGCTGCTGCGGCTGGGCCACCAGGACCACGCGCTGCTGATCTCCATGCACCACGCCGTCAGCGACGGGTGGAGCCTGGGCGTGCTGCACCGCGAGCTGTCGGCGCTCTACGCGGCCTGCCGCGACGGCGCCCCCTCGCCGCTCGCCGGGCTGCCGGTGCAGTACGCGGACTACGCCGCGTGGCAGCGCGAGCAGCTGGCGGGCGAGGTGCTGGACCGGCAGCTGGCGTACTGGACGCGGCGGCTGGCCGGCGCCCCCGCGCTGCTGGAGCTGCCGACGGACCGTCCCCGGCCGGCGGTGCAGGCGTTCGCCGGCGCGCACGTGCCGGTGGCCATCCCGGCCGCGCTGCTGGAGCGCCTGCGGGCGCTGGGGCGCGGCGAGGGCGCCACGCTGTACATGGTGGTGCTGGCCGCCTTCCAGCTCCTTCTCGCCCGGCACGGCGCGGGCGACGACGTGGTGGTGGGCACGCCCGTCGCCGGCCGCACGCGCGGCGAGGTGGAGGCGCTGATCGGCTTCTTCGTCAACACGCTGGCGCTGCGGACGGACCTTTCCGGCGACCCGGACTTCCGCGAGGTGCTGCGGCGCGTGCGCGACGTGACGCTGGGCGCGTACGAGCACCAGGACCTGCCGTTCGAGCGGCTGGTGGCCCAGCTGCAGCCCGAGCGCAGCCTGAGCCACGCGCCGCTCGTCCAGGCCACCTTCGCCCTGGAAGACGCCGCGTTCCCGCCCGCCGCCCTCCCCGGGCTCGCCGTCGCCGAGATCGAGACGGAGGGCGAGGCCGCCAAGCTCGACCTGGCGCTGGCGCTGGGGGCGACCGCGGACGGGCTGCTGGGACGGGTGACGTACCGCACCGACCTGTTCGAGCGCGCGACCATCGAGCGGATGGTGGCGCACCTGGCCCGCGTGCTGGAGCAGGCCGCGGCGGATCCCCGCGTGCGCCTGTCGGAGATCGGCCTGCTGGACGCGGCGGAGCGCCGCCGGGTGGTGGAGGAGTGGAGCCCCGCCCCGGCGCACGTCCCCACCGGCTGCATCCACGAACTGTTCGCCGCGCAGGCCGCGCGGACGCCCGACGCCCGGGCGATCGCCTGCGGCGGGGAGGAGGTCGCCTACCGCGAGCTGGACCGGGCGGCCAACCGCCTGGCGCACCACCTGGCCGCGCGCGGCGTGGGCCCCGAGGCGCGCGTGGGGATCGTGGCCGAGCGCGCGCCCGGGACGGTGGTCGCCATCCTGGCCGTGCTGAAGGCCGGCGGCGCCTGGGTCCCGCTGGACCCGGCGTATCCCGCGGACCGGCTGGCGTACATGCTGGCCGACGCCGGCGTGCGGCTGGTGATCGCCCCCGGCGCCCTTCCCGGCGCCCTGGACGGCGCCGTCCCCGCCGTCGTCGGCCTGGACGCGGAGGCGGAGGATATCGCGGCGTGCCCGGCGTGGGCCCCGCGGGTCGCCTCGCATCCCGACAGCCTGGCCTACGTGGTCTACACCTCCGGCTCCACCGGCCGCCCCAAGGGCGTGGCGGTGGCGCACCGGGGCGTCCCCGCGCTGGCCGCCTGGAAGCACGCGCGGCTGGGGCAGACCGCGGCCGACCGGGCGCTGCAGTTCGCCTCGCCCTCGTTCGACGCGGCGGTGGAGGAGGTGTTCGGCGCGCTGCTCTGCGGCGGCACGCTGGTGATGGCCCCGCGCGAGGCGCTTCTTCCCGGCGCCCCGCTGCGCGAGACGCTGCGCCGCGAGCGCGTGAGCTTCGCCACCCTTCCGCCCTCGGTGCTGGCGCTGATGGACCCGGCCGACGCGCCGGGGCTGCGCGTGGTGGTGAGCGCGGGCGAGGCGCTGCCGGCCGCGGTGGCGGCGCGCTGGTCGGGCGCGGTGGAGCTGCACAACGCCTACGGGCCCACGGAGACCACCGTGTGCGCCGCGTCCGCGCGCGTCGCGGCGGGCAACGGCCGGGCGCCCGCCATCGGGCGGCCGCTGGAGAGCGCGCCGGTCCGCGTGCTGGACCCGGCGGGGCGCCCCGTCCCCGCCGGCGTCCCCGGCGAGCTGTACGTCGGCGGCGCCGGCGTGGCGCGCGGGTACCTGAACCGGCCCGCGCTCACCGCCGCGCGCTTCGTCCCCGATCCGTTCTCGTCCGTCCCCGGCGCGCGGCTGTACCGCACCGGCGACCGGGCGCGGTGGCGGGCCGACGCCACGCTGGAGTACCTGGGCCGCACGGACCAGCAGGTGAAGGTCCGCGGCTTCCGCATCGAGCCCGGCGAGATCGAGAGCGTGCTCGCGGCCCACGCGGCGGTGCGCCAGGCCCGCGTGGTCGTGCGCGAGGACGAGCCGGGGGAGAAGCGGCTGGTGGCGTACGTCGTGGGCGACGCCGGCGCGGACGACCTGCGGGCGCACCTCGGCCGCAGCCTCCCCGGGTACATGGTCCCGGCGGCGTTCGTCGCGCTTCCTTCGCTCCCCCTCACCCCCAACGGCAAGGTGGACGAGAAGGCGCTCCCCGCGCCGGACTTCGAATCGGCGGAGGGGCGGTACGAGGCGCCGCGCACGCCGGCGGAAGAGGTGCTGGCGGGAATCTGGGCCGAGGTGCTGAGGGTGGCGCGCGCCGGCGTCCGCGACGACTTCTTCGCCCTGGGCGGGCACTCGCTGCTGGCCACGCGCATCGTGTCGCGCATCCGCGAGGTGTTCGGCGTGGAGCTGCCGCTGCGCGCGCTGTTCGAAGGCCCCACCGTGGGCGCGATGGCCGCGCGCGTGGAGGAGCTGCGCCGCGCCGGGCTGCCGCTGCCGCCGCCGGTGGTGGCGGTGGAGGGGAACGGGACCGCTCCGCTCTCGTTCGCGCAGCGGCGGCTCTGGTTCCTGGACCGCATGCGGCCGGGCGCCACCTGGTACAACGTCGTCGTGGCGACGCGGCTGGCGGGGCCGCTGGACGCGGCGGTGCTGGAGCGCGCGCTGGGCGAGATCGTCCGGCGCCACGCCATGCTGCGCACCGTCTTCGCCGTGGAGGGGGACGAGCCGGTGCAGCGCGTCCTGCCCCCTTCGCCCTTCCGGATCGACCGCGCGGCGCTGGACGGCGTCGCGGAGGCGGAGCGCGGCGAGGCGGAGCGGGCGTGGATCCGGCGCGGCGCCGAGCGCCCGTTCGACCTGGCGGCCGGCCCGCTCTTCCGGGCGGAGCTGCTGCGCGTGGACGGGGACGCGCACGTCCTTCTCCTGGCGATGCACCACGTCGTCAGCGACGGGTGGTCCAACGGCGTCCTGCTGCGCGAGCTGGGCGCGCTCTACGCCGCCTTCCTGGACGGCCAGGCGTCGCCGCTCCCGGAGCTGGCGGTGCAGTACGCCGACTACGCGGCGTGGCAGCGGGCGCACCTGCGCGGCGCCGTCCTCGACGAGCAGATCGCCTGGTGGCGCGCCGAGCTGGCGGGTGCCCCCACGCGCCTGGAGCTTCCGGCCGACCGCCCCCGTCCGCCGGTGCAGGGCTTCCGCGGCGGGAGCGTGGCCTTCGACCTGGCGCCGGAGACGATCCGCGCCGTCCGCGCGCTGGCCCGCCGCGAGGGCGCCACCCTCTTCATGGCGCTCCTGGGCGCCTTCCAGCTCTTCCTCGCCCGCGCCGGCGGCCAGACGGACGTCCTGGTGGGCACCCCGATCGCGGGGCGCACGCGGCGCGAGACGGAGCCGCTGATCGGCTTCTTCGTCAACACGCTGGCCCTGCGGCTGGACGTGTCGGACGATCCGGGTTTCGCCGGGGTGCTGGCGCGGGTGCGGCGGGCCAGCCTGGGCGCCTACGACCACCAGGACCTCCCCTTCGAGCGGCTGGTGGAGGAGCTGCGGGTGGAGCGCGACCTGAGCCGCAGCCCGCTGGTGCAGGCCATGTTCGCCCTGAGCGAGGCGGGCGATGGGGGCATGGCGCTGCGGGGCGTGCGCGCGGAGCCGGTGGGGACGGGGGTGGAGACCGCCCGCTTCGACCTGATGCTCACCCTGGTGGAGACCGGCCTCGACCGCTTTTCCGGGGTGATGGAGTACGCGGCCGACCTCTTCGACCCGGAGACCGTGGCGCGGATGGGCGCGCAGTTCAGCGCGCTGCTGCAGGCCGCCGCGGCCGATCCCGCCCGTCCCGTCTCCGGCCTGCCGCTGATGGACGACGTGGAGCGCCGGCGCGTGGTGCGGGAGTGGAACGCCACGGACACGCGCTTCGCCCAGGCGGAGCTGTCGGTCGCCGCGCTGGTGGAGCGGCAGGCCGCGCGCACGCCGGACGCCGCCGCGCTCGTCTTCGAGGGCGAGACCCTCTCCTTCGCGGAGGTGAACGCGCGCGCCAACCGCCTCGCCCGCCGGCTGCGGCGGCTGGGCGTGGGCGCGGAGTCGCGGGTGGGCGTCTGCGCGGAGCGCTCGCCGGAGCTGGTCGTCGGGCTCCTCGCCGTGCTCAAGGCCGGCGGCGCCTACGTTCCGCTGGACCCCACCTATCCCGCCGGCCGCCTGGCCTACATGCTCGCCGACTCGGGCGTGGCCGCGGTGCTGGCGCAGGACCGCTTCGCTTCCCTGGTCTCGTCCGCCCCGCTGCGGGTGCGGCTGGAGGACGGCTGCGCGGACGAGGACGGCGCGGACCTGGGGCTCCCGATCGATCCCGCCCGTCCCGTCTCCGGCCTGCCGCTGATGGACGACGTGGAGCGCCGGCG
>DATAAG010000956.1:0-8070 GCA_036260235.1 Longimicrobium sp. | reverse complement strand
CCACGCTGGACAGCGCCGTGTTCCACATCGTCACCATCTTCGTGAACGGCAAGGCGATCGCCGTCTTGTCGTTCCTGTTCGGGCTGGGGTTCGCCGTGCAGGTGCGGCGCGCGGAGGGACGGCGGACGGCGGTGGCGCCGCTGTACGGCCGGCGGATGTTCGTGCTGCTGGCGATCGGCCTGACGCACGCGCTGCTCTGGTACGGCGACATCCTGGCCGTCTACGCGCTGCTCGGGTTCGCGCTGCTCCTGTTCCACCACGCCGGCGACCGCACGCTGCTGGCCTGGGCCGCCGTGCTGCTGGCGGCGGTGCCGCTGGCGTTCGGCGTGTACTCCGTGCTCCAGGGCCCGCCCGCGCTCCGCACCGGCCAGGCGGCGTACGGCGCGGCGATGCTGGCGGCGATCCGCAGCGGGGATGCGGCGCGCATCGTTCCAGCCAACGTGCAGATGCTGGCCGATACCTACCTCAGCCGGGTCGGGTTGATGGTGTTCGCGCAGCTGCTCGGACTGTTCCTGCTGGGGCTGTGGGCGGGACGGCGGCGCCTCCCGGAGCGGGTCGCGGTCCACCGCGCCGCGTTCCGGCGGGTGGCGGTGTGGGGCGCCGCCGTCGCCATCCCCGCCAGCCTGGTGCTGGAGGTCGTACGGACGGTGCCGGGGCTGCGCGCGGCGGCCGCCGCCCCCTGGCCGTCGCTCGGGCTCACGGTGCTCCGGATGCTCGCAGTGGTGCCGCTGGCGGCCGCGTACGTCTCGCTCGTCATGCTGCTGATGGAGAACGTGCGCTGGCGCAGGCGGCTGGCGGTGTTCGCGCCCGTGGGCCGCATGGCGCTCACCAACTACCTGGCGCAGACGGTGATCTGTGTCCTGATCTTCTACGGGGGCGGACTGGTGGGGCGGATCGGACCGGCCGGGGCGGTGGGGATCGCGCTCGTGGTGTTCACGGCCCAGCTGGCGTGGAGCCCGTGGTGGCTGGCGCGCTTCCGCTTCGGGCCCGCGGAGTGGCTCTGGCGCTCGCTCACCTACGGGTGCAGCCAGCCGATGCGCATCCGCGCCGCCGCCGCGCGCTTGGCGGGCGCAAGATCGCCCCGCTCCGTCGCCTTCGCGGAATCGGGGGGCTGACCGCCGCGCGGGTGCAGCCCCGCTGCGACCGATGATCCGGGCGTTTCCCGCCGCCACCGGGGCCGCAATGACGGTCGTAATGGGTGCGGTGGGCGCCTGCATGCTGTTCGCCGTCCAGCGGGTGTACGGCGACTGCGGCTGGAGCGCATGGCTTCGCACCGGTGCGCTGTTCGTCGCCGACAACCTCAGTCAGGCCGTGTCGGGCTTCCTGGCGCTCGGCTCCGGCGTTCTCTGGCTGCTCTACGGATGATCCGCGCTGGCGCGTGCGGCTGATACCGAATCCGGATAAACTGTCATTCTGAGTCCTTAACGGCTGCGCCGATCCTGTAGGACGAAAGACGTCTCCCACGAATCTCTCGTCCCCATCAACCTCCCCCAGGGGTTTTTGGGGGAGGTGGGCGAGTCATGTGAGCCCGGAGGGGGCGCGGCGGCTCGCACCGGACGTTTCCATTCAGCGCCTGTAGACGCGGGGCGCCTCCGTCGGTACGGCGCGGGCGCTCGCTCGGAATGACAGGTGTTTTTCCGGATCTGGTATGAGGCCGCCGCCGGCGCCGGCTGACGAAAACGAGCCCGGCCATCGGCGTTGCGTCGATGGCCGGGCGCGTGGTGTCGTGGCGACGGGGGGGCTCAATGAGCTGGCCTGTCATGCGTCGCGTGTGGTCGGTTCCGGTGCGGGTGCAGCGACGGACAGTGCGCGCCAGGCTTCCAGCGCGGCGCGCTCCACCCAGCACTCCGCCAGCCGTCCATCGCGCACATGCCAGATGGCGATGCCGCTGAAGGCGACGGGGCGCCCGTCCGCCGGCAGGCCGAAGATGCCGTTGTTCCGACCCCGGCAGATCCACCGCGAGACCACGCGCTCCCCCGCCGAGTCGGAGAACACCTCGAGGATTTCGTTCTGCGCGTCCTCCAGGACCGTCTGGAACTCCTGCACCCACCGCCGGAACGCATCCCGCCCCCGGACCACCGTGCCGCCGGAGGTGATCACGTAGTCCTCCGTCATCAGCTCGTCGATGGCGTCCAGGTCGTGCGCGGGGCCCCACACGCGCGACAGGAACTCGTGCGCGAGCCGCTCGGCATCGGTGCGGGTGGCGGGCGTGGATGTCATGTGCGTCATCGCGTGTGATGCGATGGATGCTGGGCGGGGTGGCTGCGGCGCGGACCGTCGCGCACGTGGAGAGCCGCCCCGGCGAGCTCCTTCAGTCCTGCGAGAAGCCGGCAATGCGGATGTTGGTGAGCCAGACGGGGATGTTCTGGTCCAGCAGCGTCGGGTCCTCCACCCCCGCGAACTCCACGCGCAGGCGGTTGCTGCGCCCGAGGGTGATCCCCTCCTCGTCCGCGGCGGGGACGTTGTTGATCCAGGTGCGCACGCGGTCCGCCTCCACCAGGATGGCGCAGTGGTTCACGCGCTCCTCCGTGGTCCCGCCGATCGCCTCGATCTCGTCCAGCGACACCGTGCGGTCATCCCCGTCGCTGTTGGACGTGGTCACCTCGTGGGGACCGCACAGTACCATACCCTGCGGAGCCCCGTTCGCGCCCAGCGTATGGACGGCGACGTGGTTCTGCCCGGGGATGTAGAAGTCGAACTCCAGCGTGTAGCGCTCGGGAAGCCGCTCCGGCAGCACGATCTCGAAGGTCGCGGGGGTGCGCGCGTGCAGGCCGGGCGCGTTGCCGTGGCGCTGCAGGCTCACGCGCGAGTGCACGTTGCGCAGGTGCCGCATCACCGAATCGCGCGGCTGTGAGAAGTTCTCCTGGTAGATCACCCGGTCGCCCGGCGTGAACGCCTGCGCCGGAAGGGACGCGGGAAGCGAGCAGATCGCGAGGGCGAGGCCGGCGGCGACGGTGCGGAGGTTCATCGGCAAACTTCGGGAAAAGCGGTGGGCGGGGAGCGCGAGGGGACGCAGCGCGCGGGAGCCGGCGGATCGCGGTGGATACTGGCCGGGCTCCCAAGATTGGTCCGGCTCCGCCTCCGAGCAACCTTTTCGTGGACGTCCGTTCTTTAGCGGTGCTTTCCCACTTCCAGTCACACCACTTTCTGGAGAAGAGCAGATGTTTCCGTATTGCTTTCCCGATGTGTCCAGCCGGGGTTCGCCTTGATGCTCAGTCCGCGCAAGGGCGTGACTGGCTCCAATCGCTTCACGTAGAGGGGGACACCACTGCGATCCGCCGTGTATGCAACCGCGCCGGCGACTGGGCGGGATTCCTCGAACTCCGTCAATCCGAACACCTGCACGTCGACTGGGTGCTCGAACGTGCTGAATAGATCCGACATTTGCAGGCTCGCGCTGACCCAGTCCGGTACTGGGTCGCGAAGCACGACGAGAATGTCGTAGTCGCTCGATGGCCGGAGCCGACCGGTCACGCGGGAGCCGTAGAAGAGGATCCGCTCCACAGCCTCACCCGCAGCGCCAAGGATCGTGTCCCTGATCCGTTCTGCAATGTGCAGGTCGTGCTTGGTCGGCATCGGCGTACTGCTCAGGCGTCTGCTCCATCCAGCCTACTTTGCCGTTCGAGCCACCCATCAATCCGCAGCACCTCACATCTCGCGTTTCCAGAACCGCCACCACGCCTTCCGTGGCGCGTTTCCACCAGACGCGACTGCCGAGGGCGTGTCTCCCGTCGGCTGGTGTTCCCCCGGGTCGCGAGTCGCGTCGGGCACGCCGGATGGAACCTCTTTCAACTCGAAGAAAACGTCGTCCCAATCCTCGTGATATCCGCAGGTGGGACACCCGTACACCGAGTTGCGCCTGAAGCGCGCCTGGCACTCTTCGCAAAGCCGCGCCCGGTTGCACCGGCAGCATCTCAGATGTGAGCCGTACCGTATGCTGGCATTCCCGCAATTGCTGCACGCCAGATCCGGTCTGTGGACGAACTCTCGGGGGTTCAGTGACCCGGGATGACTGGCGAGCCCTGCTTCCGCGGCCTCCGCGGCTGGCGAGAGGATGGTCTGCAGTGTGTGCGTAAGTTCTTCCACGATCTGGAAATCGCCGCTACGATGGTCGCGTAGCCGGAGATCTACCATCCATTTCGTGTTGCCGAACAGCAGGATCTTCGCGAAAAACTCCGGCACGGTTCCATCGCGCGCGTGCCAGCGCTTGATCGCGTCCACTGCCGCAGCTTCGGAGTCGAAGTACTCGGCCACGTCTCACCTCCCGGTCTGCGGTTGCAGCTCACACCCCGAACTGCCGCAGGTGGTGGTCCATGTGGCGCCAGGCGAGGATGCCCCACATCCGGCCGGTCAGCCTGCCGAAGGTGGGGTGCTCGGGCCATGCGCCGGCCGGCGTCCGCGCGCCGAACCGGTCCATTGCCCCGCGCAACGCGGCGATGTCTTCGTCCCACGAAGCCGGCGGCCGGGCCAGGAACTCCGGGGCCGTCGGCGCGCCCTGCGGCCAGGGGAGCCAGTAGATGATCAGCCGCTTGAGGATGGGGTTCCGGAACGGTGTGTTCTTCGGTGCGCACTGCAGCTCGCCCAGGGCGGCGCGCAGCTGGTCCGTCAGGTGGACGATCATCCGCCCCGCGTCCATCCTCCCCCAGCGCGGCGTGTGCTGCGGCGTCAGGCGGTCCACGCGGGCGCGGATGGCCTCCCGCGCCGCCGGGTCGAAGAGGGTGCTGGGCACGGAGAGGCGGGGGTGCGGGTGAGGGGACGGCCGGTCGATGACACGGCTGCCCTGACACCGCCCATCGAAGAGCGGCGTCCCGGGAGGATGCACGGCTACTGGACGTTCCGGATCTTCGCCAGGCTGTCCGGCCGGATGGGACGTGGCCCGCGGCGGATCGGCGGAGGCGGCCCGCCGGGCATGCGGCGGCCGGTCTGGACCGACGGCGGCGGGGGGGGAGGAGGCGTGCCGCCCGCGGACGGGGGCAGGGTGCCGCCGGCGCTCGGCGGGCGCACGCCGCCGGGGGGGAGGCCGCCGATGCTGTCCAGCTTGAAGGCGATCTCCTCCCACGCCCTGGCCAGCGTCTCCGGGTCGCGCGACTGGGCCCGCACCCACGCCTTCATCTGCCGCTCCGTCACGCCGTGCCGGCGCAGCACCTCCGCGCGGCGCTCGGCCGGCGCGTCGTCGCCCAGCGAGCGCACGGCCACGTTGGCGCGGACGAACTTCTCGCGCGAAATCACGCCGGCGGGCTCGTCGTCCCCGCCGCACGCGGCGAGCGAGAGGACGATCGCAGAGATGAAGGCGGTGCGGCGGATCACGTCGGGTACCTGCGCGTAAACTTCTGGATCACGGGGAGTGCGCTTCCGGAGTGGAGCGTACCCGCGCCGTCCGGCCGTGTCAAGCCGCGCGTTGCGCGCTCCGCCACGGCCGGATAGCTTCGCACGGTCATCCATCCACCCACGGGACAACTCGGCATGGCACGCCCGAATTTTCGCAGATCCCTTCCCCGCGCGGCGGTGGCGGCGCTCCTGGCGCAGATGGCCGTCGCGCAGGCCCCGGCCGCGCAGCAGGCGCCCCCGTCGCCCGCCGACGTGCTTGGCTACGCGCTCGGTGAGCGCTTCACCCCGTACGCCGGCGTGCAGCGCTACGCCCGCGCGCTGGCGGAGGCGTCGCCGCTGGTGGAATACACCACCTACGGCACCACGCCGGAGGGGCGCGAGCTCATCCAGCTGGTCATCGCCACGCCGGAGAACCACCAGCGGCTGAGCCAGATCCTGGCCGCCAACGCCGAGCTGACGCGGCCGGAGACCAGCCCCGAGCGGGCCCGGCAGATCGCCGCCACCAACCCCGCCGTCGTCTACTTCAGCTACGGCGTGCACGGCAACGAGAGCTCGTCCAGCGAGGCGGCGCTCTACACCGCCTGGGACCTGGCCCGCAACGCGCCGGAGGTGCGGGGCGTGCTGGACTCGCTCGTCGTCATCATCGACCCCGCCGCCAACCCCGACGGGCGCGACCGCTACGTCGGCTGGTTCGCCTCGGTGGTGGGCGCGGAGCCCAACGTGAACCCGCAGGCGCGCGAGCACCGCGAGCCGTGGCCGGGCGGGCGCTTCAACCACTACCTCTTCGACCTGAACCGCGACTGGAGCTGGGCCACCCAGCCCGAGACCCGCGCGCGGCTGGCCACCTGGTGGCGGTGGAACCCCCAGGTGCACGTGGACTTCCACGAGATGTTCTACAACAGCAGCTACTTCTTCTTTCCCGCGGCGGCGCCCATCAACCCCATCTACCCGGAGCACATCCTGGAGTGGGGGCGGCGCTTCGGGCAGGGGAACGCGCGCGCCTTCGACCAGTTCGGCTGGGACTACTACACGGCCGAGGCGTTCGACCTCTTCTACCCCGGCTACGGCGACAGCTGGCCCAGCCTGACCGGCGCCGTGGGGATGACGTACGAGCAGGCCGGCCACAGCGCCGCGGGGATCGCCATCCAGCAGGAGAGCGGCGACACGCTCACCCTGCACGACCGCGCGCAGCACCACCGCACCAGCGGCCAGGCCACCCTGCGCACCGCGGCCGCCGGCAAGACGCGGCTGCTGACGGACTACGCCGCCGCCGCGCGCACCGCCGGGGAAGGGGAGCAGGACTTCCTGCTGGTCCCGGGCGACGACCCCAGCCGCATCGAGGCGCTGGTGGCGCACCTGCGGCGGCAGGGGATCGAGGTGGAGCGCGCGCAGTCCGGCTTCACCGCGCCCCGCGCCTCCGCGTACACCGGGTGGCCGGCGCGCACGCAGTTCCCCGCGGGGACGTACCGCGTCCGCGCCCGCCAGCCGCTGGGCCGCCTGGCCATCACGCTGCTGCAGCGGGAGACGGAGCTGCGGGCGGAGTACTCGTACGACGTGAGCGCGTGGTCGCTGCCGTACGCGTACGGCGTGGCCGCGTACCGCGCCCCGGCCGGCGTGGGGGCGGGGTGGACGCCGGTGCCGGCACCCGCGGAGCGCGAGGCGCGGCTGCCGGCGCCCGCGCCCGGCGTCGGCTACCTGGTGGCCCCGGGCGACGCCGCTTCCGGGCCGATGGTGCGCTTCCTGGCGGCGGGCGGACGGGCGCGGGTGCTGGGGAAGGCCTCCACCTTCGGCGGGCGCCGGTGGCCGGCGGGGACGTGGTTCATCCCCGCGCGCGGCAACGACACCGTGCAGGGCCGGGTGACGGCCGCCGGGCTGGGGGCGCACGTGCGCCCCGTGGCCACGGGGATGGCGGAGAGCGGCATCGACCTGGGGAGCGAGAACGTGGCCCGCGTCGACCTGCCGCGCATCGCCGTGGTGGCGGGGGAGGGCGTCTCGCCCACCTCCTTCGGCGCGCACTGGTTCTTCCTGGAGCAGGAGCTGGGGATGCCGTTCGACGCGGTCATGGCGTCGGACCTGGGCGGCATGGACCTGGGCGAGTACGACGTGATCGTGCTGCCGGACGCCTCGCCGCGCGCGCTGCGGGGGGCGGAGGACGCGCTCAAGAGCTGGATCCAGGGCGGCGGCCGGCTGGTCGCCGTCGCGGGCGGGGCGGTGGCGGTCGCGGGGATGGCGGAGGTGAAGGTGCGCGAGGGGGCGCGGGTGGACAGCGCGGCGAACGAGCGCGCGCGCTACCTGGCCGGCCGCGAGGAGCGGCAGCGGCGTGAGTGGCGGCAGGAGGTGCCCGGCGCCATCCTTCCCCTGCGCCTGGACCCCGCGCACCCGCTGGCGTTCGGCGCGGGGATGGACGGCCGCCCCGGCGAGACGTTCGCGCTGCACGCGGGCACCACGGTCTTCGAGCCGGCGGCGGGGCTGGAGACGGTGGCGTACTTTCCCGAGCGGCTGGAGCGCATCTCCGGCGTCATCAGCCCGGAGAACGTGCGGCGGCTGGAGCAGGGGTCGTGGTTGGTGACCAAGCGGCTGGGCGGCGGCAGCGTCGTCCTCTTCACCGACGACCCGCTCTTCCGGCTCTTCTGGCGCTCCACGCATCCGCTGTACGTCAACGCCATCCTGCTGGGGCCGTGATGGAGTGATGGAGTGATGGAGTGATGGGGTGATGAGAAGCGCCCCGGGGCTGTGGAGGCT
>DATAAG010000955.1:0-9312 GCA_036260235.1 Longimicrobium sp. | reverse complement strand
AGCTCCTGCCGGGCAGCAGAGATCTTCCCTCTGCTAACTCTGCTGACTCTGCGTGAGGCCCATCTTTTATTCCTCGAGCCTCGCCGGCTCCAGGCGCGGCACCATCAGGTGCATGATCAGCAGCGCGGTCACGTACGCCAGGCCGCAGACCAGGAAGATGAGGGAGTAGTTGTTGCTGGTGGCTTCCAGGATGCGCCCGGTGGCGCGCTGGAAGAGCACGCCCCCCATCGCCCCCGCGAAGCCGCCGATGCCGACCACTGAGGCCACGGCGCGGCGGGGGAACATGTCGCTGGCGGTCGTGAACAGGTTGGCGCTCCACCACTGGTGGCTGGCCGCCGCCACGCTCACGATCGCCACCGCCACCCACAGGCTGGGCGCGTGCGGCGCGAACATGGTCGGGACGATCAGGATCGCGGCGATCAGCATCGCCGTCTTGCGCCCCGCGTTCACGCTCCACCCGCGCTTGATCAGCGCGCTGCTCACGTATCCGCCGCCCACCGAGCCCACGTCGGCGACCAGGTAGATGGCGACCAGGGGCGCGGCCAGCCCGGCGAGCTTCACCCCGAACTCGGCGTCCAGGAATTTCGGCAGCCAGTACAGGTAGAACCACCAGATGGGGTCCGTGAGGAACTTGCCGATGAAGAACGCCCAGGTCTGGCGGTGCCGCAGCAGGCCCAGCCAGGGGACGCGCGTCGTCGCCTCCGCCGGGTCGCTGCGGATGTACGCCAGCTCCGCGGCGCTGACGCGGTGGTGCGTCTCCGGCGAGCGGTAGAGGGGAAGCCAGAACGCCAGCCAGACGAAGCCCAGCGCGCCGGTGGCGATGAACGCCCACTCCCACCCCCAGCGCAGGGCGATGAAGGGCACCAGCAGCGGCGCCACGATGGCGCCCACGTTGCTGCCGGCGTTGAACAGCCCCGTGGCGAACGCGCGCTCCTTGCGGGGGAACCACTCCGCCGTGGCCTTGATGGCGCCGGGAAAGTTGCCGCTCTCGCCCAGCCCCAGCGCGCCACGGGCCAGCGCGAAGCCCTGCGCGGTGCGGGCGAAGGCGTGGGCCATGGCCGCCAGGCTCCACGCCACGATGGCGAAGGCGAACCCCTTGCGCACCCCGATGCGGTCCAGCAGCCGCCCCATCCCCAGGAAGCCCAGCGCGTAGGCGAAGCTGAACCAGCTGACGATGTCGCCGTACTGCGTCTCGGTCCACCCGATCTCGCCCTGCAGCGTGGGGGCGAGGATCCCCAGCACCTGCCGGTCGATGTAGTTGATCGTCGTCGCGGCGAAGAGCAGCGCGCAGATCGTCCACCGGTAGCCGAAGCCCGGCGGCGATTCGACGGCGGCGGCGCCGGGGACCGCGTTGGCGTCCTCCGTCAGGACGGCGTCGGGTTGGGTGATGGACATCGGCTTCACGGGGTGCGGTGGAGGAGAGCATCGACCTCGTCCGCCGTCACGCGGTTGAAGTCGCCGGGGACGGTGAGCTTGAGGGCGCTGGCGGCGGTGGCGAACTCCAGCGCGCCCTCCGGTTCGCGGCCGTCCAGCAGCGCGTGGATCAGCGCGGCGGCGAACGAATCGCCTCCGCCCACGCGGTCGGTGACGCGCACCTGCCAGCGGCGGCTGCGGTGCAGCGAGCCGGCGCAGTCGAGCAGGGCGGCGCTCCAGCCGTGCTCGCTGGCGCTGACCACCTCGCGCCGGGTGAGCGCCACCCGGCGGCACCCCAGCTCGCGGGAGATCGCCTCCGCCGTCTGCCGGAGCGCGTCGTCGGATTCGGGATCGGCGGCGGCGCCGGGGTCGATGCCGAGCATCGCCTTCACCGCGCCGGGGTTGCCGATCAGCAGGTCGCAGCGCTCCACCAGCGCGCGGGTCACCGGGACGGGATCGCGGCCGGTCCAGAGCGCGGGGCGGTAGTTCAGGTCGATGCTGACCTTCACCCCCTGCGACCGCGCCGCCTCCACCGCCTGCCGCGCCGCCGCCGCCGGCCCCTCGCCCAGCGCGGGGGTGATGCCGGAGAGGTGCAGCCAGTCCGCGCCGCGCAGCAGCCCGTCCCAGTCGAGCTCCGCCGGGTCGAGCCCGGCGAAGGCGGAGCCGGCGCGGTCGTAGACCACGCGCAGGGCGCGGATGTCGGCGCCGGACTCCACGAAGTAGATGCCCAGCCGCTCGCCGCCGCGGACGATCCCCTCCGTCCCCACGCCCTCCGCGCGCAGCGCCGCAAGCGCCGCGTCGCCCACCGGATTCGCCGGGAGGCGCGTCACGTAGTCGCTGCGCGCGCCGAAGTGCGCCAGCGACACCGCCACGTTGGCCTCGCTGCCGCCGAAGAAGGTGCGCAGCTGCGGCGACTGGAAAAGCCGCTCCTGCCCCGCGGGCGAGAGCCGCAGCATCAGCTCGCCGAAGGTGACCACGCGCTTCACCGCGCACCTCCGCGCGCCGAGGCCACCGCGTCCGCCGTCTGCCGCGCCAGCCGCGTGATCATCCGCCAGTCGCCCTTCGCCGCCAGCACGGGATCGACGAGCGCGCCGCCGAGCCCCACGGCGGCGGCGCCGGCGCGGATCCACTCGCCCGCGTTCGCCGGGGTGACGCCGCCGGTGGGGACGAGCCGCAGGAACGGCATCGGCGCCAGCACGCCCCTGATGAACGACGGGCCGAGCGAGTCCGAGGGAAAGACCTTCACCAGGTCCGCGCCGGCGCGGTGGGCGCGCAGGATCTCCGTCGGGGTGAAGGCGCCGGGGAGTGCCGCCGCGCCCTGCCGCTGCGTCTCCGCGATGATTTCCCCATCGAACACGGGGGAGACGACGAAGCGCGCGCCCGCCTGCACCGCCCGCCGCGCCGTCTCCGCGTCCAGCACCGAGCCCACGCCGATCAGCAGGTCGCCTCCGATCTCCCGCGCCAGCCGCCCGATGGCGTCCAGCGCGCCGGGGACGGTCATCGTCACCTCGATGACGGAGACGCCGCCCTCGTGCAGCGCGCGCGCGGCGGGGAGCACGTCGTCCGCGCGCGGCAGGCGCACCACGGCCAGCGCGCCGCTCTGCACGATGCGCTGGACGATGGCGTCTCGCGGGGGTGACTCGGTCAGCGTCATTTGCCTCGTTCTGAAAAGCGTTCACGCGGCGCGGGCGGCGGCGCCCAGGTGCTGCTCCAGCGCCTTCGCGACGCCCAGGAGACGCATGCCGACCAGCGCGCCCGCCACCGCCGCGGCGAAGCCGGGGACGCGCGACAGGTCCGCGCCCCAGAGCTCCGCGTCCGCGCAGACGGCGGCGGCCGCCTCGGGGTCGGCGGCGAGGCGCGCGCGGTGGGCGCGCACCCGCTCCGCCTGGTCGTCCGCCAGCCCGCGCCCCTCCCACACGAAGCGCAGGTACGCCGCGAATCCGAATGCCAGCGACTCCGGCGCGCGCCCCGTCCGCTCCGCGTAGCGCAGGATCGTCGGCACCACGCGGACGCGCATCTTCATCGTCTGCTGCAGCGAGATGTCGATGAGGGCGTGGCGCACGTACGGGTTGGCGAAGCGGTCCAGCACGGCGTGCGCGTACCGCTCGCTCCCCGGCGCGTCCAGCGTGGGGACGATCCCGTCCAGCATCGCGCGGTGCAGGAAGGCCCCGATCACGGGGTGGCGTACGGCGTCCAGCACCGTCTCGCAGCCGCAGAGGATGGCCGCGGGGACGGTGACGGTGTGCGCGCCGTTCAGCATCCGCACCTTGCGCTCGCGGTACGGCGCCACGTCCTCCGCCACGACGACGCCGGGCAGATCGGCGAACGGCAGCCGCGCGCGAAGCGCATCGTCCCCCTGGATGGCGAACAGCCGGTACGCTTCCGCCACCGTCAGCAACCCGTCGCGGTAGCCCAGCTGCGCCTCCGCTTCCGCCAGCGCGCCGGCGTCCGGCGTGCCGGGGACGATGCGGTCCACCAGCGTGTTGGCGAAGGGCACCGCGGCGCCGATCCACTCCGCGAAGCGCGGGTCCAGCTCCCAGCGCGCCGCCAGCGCCAGCACGATCTCGCGCAGCCGGTCGCCGTTGTCCTCGATCAGCTCGCAGGGGAGGACGACGAGTCCGCGCGCGGGATCGAAGCCGAACACGGTGGCGCGCTCGAAGAGGAAGCGGGTGAGCTTGCCGGGGAAGGAGCGCGGCGGCGACAGGTCCGGGCGGTCGTCCGCGTCCAGCACGATCCCCACTTCCGTGGTGTTGCTGAAGACGAGCTCGATGTCGGGATCGCGGGCGATGGCGAGGACCGCGTCCCACTCGTCGCGGGCGGAGAGGGCGCGGCTCACGCAGCCGACGACGCGGCGCTGGTGGACGGCCGCGCCGCCGTCGATCCCCTGGACCGACAGCGTGTAGAGCCCGTCCTGGTCCGCCAGCACCCGGTCGCGGCCGCTGCCGGTGCTGCCGACCATCACCACGCGCCCGTTGAAGCGGCCGGCGCGGTTGGCCTCGTCCAGGAGCGGCTCCACGAACCCGCGCAGGAACGCGCCCGTGCCGAACTGCACCGCGCGCTCGGGAAGGTCCAGCAGTTCCGGCGCGGGCACGCCCACGTCCGTCCGCGCCTGGAAGGCCTCGGACATGACGAGAGCGCGGTTCAGCAGCGGCAGCGACGACATCCTGCTTTTGTGCTCGTTCAGGTCAAAAGACGGTTGGGGTACAGAGGGGACAGAGGTTTAGAAGAGAGATACAGAGACGAATGCCTCTCACTCCCTGTCTTCCTCTGTATCTCTGATCACCTCTGTTCCTCTGTACCCCTCGCAGTAAATGCCTGGGTTGGCAGGAGATCAGAGGGTCACTCCCTCCTTCCAGATGGCGATCTCGCGGTAGCCGTGCTTCTCGTTGTTCGCCAGCACGCGGCCGCTCGCCACGTCCAGCACCCGCGCGAACAGCTCGTCCGCCAGGCCGTCCATCGTCGCGGAGCCGTCCAGCAGCGCGCCCGCGTTGAAGTCGATCCAGTGTGGCTTCTTTTCCGCGATGTGGCTGTTGCTGCTGATCTTGATCGTCGGCACCGGAAAGCCCAGCGGCGTGCCGCGGCCGGTGGTGAACAGCAGCACCGTGGCCCCGCTGGCCACCATCGCCGTGGACGACACGCCGTCGTTCCCCGGCGCCTCCAGCAGCGACAGCCCGCCCGTCGTCGCCGGCTCGCCGTAGCGGAGGACGCGCGTCACCGTGGCGGCGCCGCCCTTCTGGATGGCGCCCAGCGACTTCTCCTCCAGCGTCGTCAATCCGCCGGCCTTGTTCCCCGGCGACGGGTTCTCGTAGACCGGCTGCCCGTGGCGCAGGAAGTACTCCTTGAAGTCGTTCACCATCGCCACGACGTCGCGGAACACGCCCTCGTCCGCGGCGCGGTTCATCAGCACCTGCTCCGCGCCGAACATCTCCGGCACCTCGGTGAGGATCACCCCGCCGCCCATCGCCGTCAGCCGGTCCGCGATCCGCCCCACCAGGGGGTTGGCCGTGATCCCGCTGAACCCGTCCGATCCCCCGCACTTGTGGCCGATGACCAGGTCGGACGCGGGGCACTCCGTCCGCTCGTCCCCCTCCATCCGCGCCACCAGCTCCGCCACGGCGTCCACCCCTTCCTCCACCTCGTCCACCACGTCCTGCGTGTTGAAGAAGCGCAGGCGCTCGCGGTCCACGCCGCCGGCCAGGGCCAGCAGCTCGTCCAGCTGGTTGTTCTCGCACCCCAGCCCCAGCACCAGCACGCCGCCCGCGTTGGGGTGGCGCAGCAGCCCGGCGAGCACCTTCTGCGTGTTGCGCAGGTCGTCGCCCAGCTGGCTGCAGCCGTAGGGGTGGCTGAACGCGTGCACCCCGTCCACGCGCCCCGCGAAGCGCTCGTTCGCCGCCCGGGCGATGCGCTCCGCCGCCGTGTTCACGCACCCCACGGTGTTGACGATCCACACCTCGTTGCGCGTCCCCACCCGGCCGTCCGCGCGGCGGTAGCCCAGGAACGTCGGCACCTCGATCGGACTCGATCCGTTGCGCGACACGGGGTGGTAGGCGTACTCCAGCGTGCCGGAGAGCCGGGTGCGCAGGTTGTGCGAGTGCACCCAGCTTCCCGCCGCCACCGGCGCCGTCGCCTCGCCGACCACGAAGCCGTACTTCACCACCGCCTCGCCCTCGCCGAGCGGCCGGAGCGCCAGCTTGTGCCCGGCGGGGACGTCCTCCGCCAGCACCACGCGCGCGCCGTCCACCGCCACCTCGGTCCCCTGGTGCAGGGGCTCCACGGCGACGGCCACGTTGTCGTCCGGGTGGATGCGCACGGCGCGCGGCTTCTCCATCACGCCTCCTGCAGCGCCGGCTCGCGGACGGGCTCGTCCACCACGTCCAGCCGGTAAGTCTCCCGCGCCAGGTCGTACGCCAGCGCCCGCGCCATCTCCCGCGCGTCCTGCATCGTCACCACGTGCCGCGCCACCAGCCCGGCCAGCCAGCTCGCGTCCACGCGGCGGTTCAGGTCGTGGCGCGCGGGGATGGAGCAGAAGGCGCGCGTGTCGTCGTTGAAGCCGGCGGTGTTGTAGATTCCCGCCGTCTCCGTGGTCTGCTCGCGAAAGCGGATCATCCCCTGGATGGAATCGTGGAACCACCAGGGCGGGCCCAGCCGCAGGGCGGGGTAGTGCCCCGCCAGCGGCGCCAGCTCGCGCGCGTAGGCGCTCTCGTCCAGGGTGAAGAGCACCAGCGTGAGGCGCGGGTCGTTGCCGTACGCGTTCAGCAGGTTGCGCAGGTTGCGCGTGTACTCCGTGGCCACGGGGATGTCGGCGCCCTTGTCCAGGCCGAAGCGCCGGAAGACCCGCTCGTTGTGGTCGCGGAACGCGCCGGGGTGCAGCTGCATCACCAGCCCGTCCTCGGTGGACATGCGCGCCATCTCCATCAGCATGTGCGCCTGGAAGCGGTGCTGGTCCGCCGCCGTGGCCTGGCCGGAGCGGGCGCGCTGGAAGATCCGCTCCGCCTCCCCGTCCGGCAGCCGCTCCGTCCAGGGGTCGACGACGGCGTGGTCGGTGGACGTCGCGCCCATCGAGCGGAAGAAGGCGCGCCGCTCCTGCAGCGCGGCGATGAACTGCGCGTAGCCGTCGATGGACGCGTCCGCCGCCGCGGCCAGCGCCGCCACCTCCCGCCGCCACTCCGGAGCGGCGATGCGGAAGACGGCGTCCGGACGGAAGGCGGGGATCACGCGCCCGCCCCAGCCGCTCTCGCGGAGGGCGCGGTGGTGCTCCAGCGAGTCCGCCGCGGCGTCCGTCGTCGCCAGCACCTCGATGTTGAAGCGCTCGAAGAGGGCGCGGGGGCGGAACTCCGGCGAGGCCAGCCGCTCCGCCACCTGGTCGTAGACGCGCTGCGCGGTGCGCCCGTTCAGCCGCACGCGCACGCCGAACAGCTCGTACAGCTCGTGGTCCAGCCAGGCGCCGGTGGGGGTGCCGCGGAACAGGTGCCGGTGCTCGGCGAAGGTCTGCCAGATCCTGCGCGGATCCGTCTCCACCGGCGTGCCGTCGCGCGCGGGGACGCCCATGGCCTCCATGGGCACGCCGCGCGAGTACAGCATGCGGAAGATGTAGTGGTCCGGGACGATCAGGAGCGCCGTGGGCTCCGGGAAGGGCGCGTCCTCCGCCAGCAGCGCGGCGTCCACGTGGCCGTGCGGACACACCAGCGGCAGCGCGCGCGTCTCCTCGTACAGCGCGCGGGCGATGCCGCGCACCGTGGGCTCGGGGTCGAAGTAGCGGTCCGGGTGCAGGACCAGGGCGTCGGACGAATCGGCGTGCATGCCTCGTGCGGTAGGGCCGGCGCGGGGCCTGCGATCGGGCGCCGCGGTACAGCCTCTTGCGGGGAAGCGGCCGGAGCCGCATTTTGTTCTCAGTTGGAACTAACGCAGTCGAATGTACCGAAGGCGTTGCCGACGCGCAACCTTCTCGTTTACCCTTCACAGTCACGCGGCCGTTCTCCCACGCCCCGGGCGTACTTTGAGAAAGATCAACGTAAGCAACTTCACGCTCGCCACGCGCTCCACCTCGCGGGAGATCAACCGGCAGATCCTGCTGAACCTGGTGCGCGAGCACCAGCCGATCAGCCGGGCGGACCTGGCGCGGCGGATGAAGATCGGGCGCGGGCGGGTGACGGCGCTGGTGAACGAGCTCATCGAGGAGGGCGCCGTCTACGAGGGCGAGACGGTGGACACCGCGCGGGGCCGCAAGCCGCGGATGCTGCACATCCGCACGCGGGACCGGCTGGTGGTGGCGGCGGACGTGCGCTTCAGCCGCACCTGGCTCATGCTGAGCGACTTCGCCGGCAACCAGATCGCGCAGGAGACCTTTCCCACCCGCGTGGAGCCCGCGGTCCTGGTCGAAGAGCTGGCGGCGCGGGCGGAGCGGCTGGTGCGCACCTACGGCGAGGGCGGCGCCTGCGAGGGGTTCGGGCTGGTGGTGCCGGGGATGGTGGACCAGCGCAGCGGCCGGGTGCTCAACTCGCCGCAGCTGGGGTGGAAGGACGTGGAGATCCGCGACGCCCTGGCGGAGGCCACGGGGCTCCCCGTGCACATCGAGAACGCGCCGATCGCCTGCGCGCTGGCGCAGGTGTGGCTGGGCCAGCGCGGCGCCGACGCGGGCGACTTCGTCTACGTGACGGTAAGCGACGGCGTGGGCGCGGGGGTGGTGGTGAACGGCCGGGTGGTGCGCGGCCACAGCCACACGGCGGGCGAGTTCGGCCACGTGCCGCTGGAGTGGGACGGGCCGCGCTGCCTGTGCGGCCGGCTGGGGTGCTGGGAGGCGCACACCTCCAACCTGGCCACGCTCTCGCGCTACCTGGGGCACGAGCTGTCGCCCGCGGAGACGCGCGCGCTGCTGGAGGAGACGTCGCTCACCATCGAGGACGTGATCACCCGCGCCCGCACGGGCGACGAGCGGGCGCGGCAGGCGCTGGACGAGACTGGCGTCTACCTGGGCCGCGGCCTGGCGATGATCGTGAACGCGCTGAACCCGTCTCGCATCTTCATCGGCGGCGAGATCACGGCGGCCTGGGACATGATCGAGCCGCGCGTCCGCGCGCAGATCGCGGAGCGCGCACTGACCCCCGCGGCCGCGGCGACGCCCATCATCCCGGAGCAGACGGTGGCCAACCCCCGGCTGCGCGGGGCCGTGGCGCTGGTGGCCGCGCCGGCGTTCGCGGCGCCGGAGATTGCGTGATGGAGTGATGGAGTGATGGAGTGATGGAGTGATGGAGTGATGGAGTGATGGAGTGATGGCACTGCTGTCCGGTTCGAAGGCGAAGATCTGCAATGGGTTACAACAGGACGCGGCATAGGATCTGTGGCTTGGTCGGCAAAGTCCTGGTATTCGCTCGCCGCAGCATCGATGTGGACGCTCCGGAT
>DATAAG010000954.1:0-2159 GCA_036260235.1 Longimicrobium sp. | reverse complement strand
CGGCCCCCTCCCCCGCTGCGCGGGAGAGGGGGAGAACTTCGATCGCGCTTCGGCAAGGGGGGCCGTTCTCCCTCCCCCACGCAGTTCGTGGGGAGGGCCGGGGAGGGGGGCGCCCGCGGCCCGCACCAGACCTTCCGCAGCACCACGGAACCCGCAAACGCACAACCCCTCCCCCGGGGTTGGGGGAGGGGTCGCCCGCCGTCGCGAGGAACGAGCGAAAGGCCGGGCGGGGGAGAGGGCCTCCCGGTCGCGCCAGCGACGGGCCCGGCTGCACCTCGCTTGCCGACCTTTGCCTCGCCTGCGTCCAGGCCTACGCCGCGGCGGCGGCCACGGACGGGGCGGGGAGGGTGAAGTGGAAGGTGCTGCCCTCGCCCAGCTTGCTCTCCACCCAGATCCGCCCGCCGTGCGCCTCCACGATGCCGCGGGCGATGGTGAGCCCCAGCCCCAGGCCGCGCCGGTCGGCGTTGTCGCCCTGCCAGAAGCGCCCGAACACGTGCGGCAGCTGCTCCGCCGAGATCCCCGCGCCGGTGTCGGCCACGGAGACGTGCAGCTCGCCGGGCTCCCAGTCCACCCCCAGCGTAACGGTGCCGCCCTCCGGGGTGAACTTGAGCGCATTCCCCACCAGGTTGCTGATCACCTGGATGATGCGGGCGCCGTCGACGCACAGCCGCGGCAGCTGCTCCGTGCCGCGGGTGCGCAGCTCGATGCCGCGCGCCTCCGCCAGCGGCCGCAGCATGGCCGCCGCCTCCGCGAAGAGCTGCGCCAGGCTCTCCTCCTGCGGCGCGAGCGCCAGCTTGCCCCCGGCCACGCGCGTCACGTCCAGCAGGTCCTGGATCAGCCGGTTCATCCGCTCCGCCGAGCGCTTGACGGTGGCCAGGTGCCGGCGCTCGAAGGCGCGGGTGCCGTCGTCGGGGGTGGTGTCCAGCAGCAGCTCCGCGCCCAGCGAGACGGTGGAGAGTGGGTTGCGCAGGTCGTGCGCGACCACGGCCAGCATCTCGTCCCGCTCCCTGGTGGCGGCCTGCGCCTGCGCGTAGAGCCGCGCGTTCTCCACCGCCAGCGCCGCGCGGTCCGCCAGCTCGCGCGCCAGCGCCAGGTCGTCCTCGCCGTAGCGCCGGCCGGACTCCGCGGAGACCAGCGTGATGCCGCCGATCTGCCGGTCGCCCGCGCGCAGGGGGATCACCATCGCGGAGCGGGGTGCGATGACGTCCATCAGCTCGCGCAGCTGCCCGCCGCCCGCGACCTGCCGCAGCAGCAGCTCCGGCACCTCCGGCAACAGCACCGGCTCGCCGGCGTGGAACATCTCCTCCAGCGGATGCCGGCGGGGATGCTCGCGCGGCGCGATGGAGCGGATCATTCCCTCCTTTTCCGCGTCCACGTGCGCGGCGCCGATCTGGACGTATCCCTCGTCCCCCTGCCGCAGGTCCACCACGCAGAGGTCCGCGAGCGCGGGGACGGCCAGCCGCGCCAGCTGGGCCAGCGTGGTGCAGGTGTCGAACGAGGACGCCAGCACGCAGCTGGCCTCGGCCAGGAACGCCGCCCGCCGCTCGCCGCGCTCCGCGGCCTCGCGGGCGTCGCGCTGGCGCAGGTACAGCGTGCGGGTCTCCAGCAGGTTGTGCACGCGCAGCAGCACCTCCACCACGTCGAAGGGCTTGGTGAGGAAGTCGCGCGCGCCGCCGGAAAGGGCCCGCTCGCGCGCCTCGCTCCCCACGTCGGCGGTGAGCACCAGCACCGGCAGGTAGTCCTCGGGCGGGACGTGCGCCTGCAGCTCCGCCAGCACGGTGAAGCCGTCCTTGTAGGGCATGTGCAGGTCCAGCAGCACCAGGTCCGGCCGGTGCGCGTCCACCAGGGAAAGCACCTCGCGCGGGTCCGCGGTGCGGATGAGCGACTCGTATCCCTCGGCGTGGAGAAAGCCCTCCAGCAGGTCGAGGTTGGCCTCCTCGTCGTCCACCAGGAGGATGGAGCAGGAGGTGAGGGGCTCGGTCATCATCGCGGGGCGGGTAGGTTGGG
The DNA here is from genome assembly GCA_036260235.1 of Longimicrobium sp. Lineage (GTDB taxonomy): Bacteria > Gemmatimonadota > Gemmatimonadetes > Longimicrobiales > Longimicrobiaceae > Longimicrobium. The sequence continues at coordinate 152 of DATAAG010000954.1, read as the reverse complement.
GTTGCTGCGCGGGGTCCGCATCGGACGGGGTGAATGATGCTCATTCCGCCCATCGTCCACATGGGAAAGATGACCCATCCACCCCCGCATCCTGGAAAAAGATCGCGTGTCGTCCTCGCCAGCGCCCGGCCAGATGCGGTCGGGGCCCCCCC
>DATAAG010000953.1:0-4645 GCA_036260235.1 Longimicrobium sp. | reverse complement strand
GGGACTCGGGGCCGGGCGGAAAGGACTGCGGGGAAGGACCGATCGGACCTTACGAGCGGCGGCGGGTGCGGGTGAGCATCAGCAGCAACCCCGATCTGCGCAGCCGGCGAGACGCCCGGAACGGAGCCGGGGCCGCGGGTTTCGGGACCGCGTCCACGCCGGCAGGCGGCACCGGCGGAGGCGCGGAGGCAGAGGCCGGCGGCTCCTGCGCAGGCTCGCCCTCCTCGCCGTAGACGATGAAGCCGAGCGCGGTGGCGAACAGCCCGGCGCAGAGCGGTGCGGCGATCGGCAGCATGAGGCCGGACAGGGGGAAGAGGAGGAACCCCAGGGCGATGTACGATACCAGCGTGATCACGCTCACGACCCACCCCTGCGCCGGCCCGCGGCGCCAGACCGCGAACACGCCCGCGAACATCAGCACCGCCAGGAGGATGGTGCCCGGCCGTCCCACGTACCTGGGCAGCGGGTCGCGGCGCAGCAGGGTGTCGATGGCGTACAGGTGGAACAGCCCGCCGCGCTCGGGGCCGAACGGGGTGCCGATCTCGTCCTCGCCCTCCGGGTGCGGGTACAGCGCGGCGATCAGCACGAGCTTCCCCTCCATCCCCGCCGGGATGGCCCGTCCGGCCGCATCCTGCAGGATGTGCTCGGAAGACTGGAACACCATCTCGCGCGTCTGGTGCACCGGACCCGCGAAGTAGAGCGGGACGTGCCGCCGAGGGTCCGGCGAGCGCCCGAGGTCCCGCAGCACGCGCTGCAGCGCGGCTTCGGTCACGGTGCCCGGGCCCAGGCACGCGGGCGCGGCGGGGGTCACGCGGCGGCGGTGGGCCGCGACGGCCGCCGCGGGAAGGGAGAGGACGTAGCAGCCTTCCCCCACCTGCCGGGCGAGCGGAAAGTCGCGCGGCGCGGGCAGCATGTCCCACTCCACGAACCCCATCATCACGCGGCCGGCAAGCCCCGCGGGCGGAACGCGGGCCACCACGGTGTTCCCCTGCCAGGTGGCCAGCACGGTGGGGATGAGCACCGGGACCCCCCGTTCGTGCGCCTCGCGCACCGCCGCGGCGAGCGAATCCATCCCCGTCTCCGCCGCCTCGGGCTCGCCCAGGCGAAAGTCCAGCGCGATGGCGCTGGGGTTGAACGCCAGGCTGGCGCGCACCACCGAGGCCAGGTATCCGGGCGAGGTGGGGCCGTAGCCGTAGCGCTCGGCGTACCGCTCGTCCAGCCCCACCAGCATGACCTCGCGAGAGAACTCCCACCGCCGGGGCATGCTGAAGCGCCGGTCCGTCCACCAGCTTTCGGGGAACACCACCATCAGCGCCAGCAGGCCCACGGTAAGGCTGATGATGCCCAGCAGCATCTCGACCCGGGCGTACATCGCCGGGGTAGGGCGCAGTGCGGGCCGGCGGAAGCCCATCGGGTCAGCGCGGCGCGGGAGGCGCCGTACCCTGCGCGGCGATGGCGCGCCACAGCTGGACGGCCGTCTCCGGCGCATCGGGCCGCAGAACCAGCGGCTGCAGGCGCAGCAGCGCGTCCGCCTGGTAGCCACGGCGCGCCAGCAGGGCTGCCTCCAGCATCGGCAGCGCCGCGTCCGCGTCCTCCGCTTCCCGGAGGCCGTACTCGGCGCGCAGCGCGCCCAGCTCCGCCTGCATCGTGGCCTCCTGCTCCCGCGAGGCCACGCGGACGCAGAGGGTCTCCCGCGATCCGCCGGGGCGCAGAAACTCGAGCCGGTACTCTCCTCCCGGCCCCAGCGCGCCGGCGAGAATCGCCTGCAACGACGCGGAATCCGCGAGCACGGCATCCACGATGGCGGGACCGGCGGCGGGACATCCCGCCGAGGGGTGTGCCACGTGGATTCTCACGCCGGCCGGCAAGGCGGCGCCCGGGAGCCACCACCCCCGGACGCCCGCCTGGTCCGGCACCGCCGGCCACGCGCCCACGTTCCCTGGAAGCCGCAGCAGCTGGGCGGCGCGGTCCGGCATCGCGTCCGCGTGAGCCAGTGTGGACGCCGAATCCGGGGCACCCACTCTCACGGCCTGGCGCAACGGCTCACCGCGGCGCCCCCCGGCATCCCGGTCACGGGTGACGGGGGCTTCGAGTGCCCGGCTCCGCAGGGTCCGCGTGGAGGAGTTGCCGCGGGTAAGGTCCAGGATCGCCTCCACCGCCGCACCCATGTAGGCCAGGATCCCACCCTGGGACGGTTCCGACGGAACGGAGACGGCGACGGCGCGCCCCAGGGGAACGGGAATGCGCGCGCCCGAGCGGAAGACCAGCTCGGCGGAACCCTGCTGGAGGCGCACGCTGTCCCCCCGGTGAACGGGCGCCAGCTGTCCCACGCGGCGCCACTGCCGCTCACCGGGACTCCTGAGCAGGGCGTGCGAAGTGTCCGGGCGAAGGAGGAGCTGCCCCACCGCGGTCTGTGCGATGGACGGACGCGGCGCCATCGCCAGGCACAGCAACAGGACCGGGACGAGCCGCGTCCCCAGCGCCCGGGGGCGGGAGGCCGCGCGCCCGGTGAGCCGGAGCAAGCGCCCGCCGCCCCGCCTGTCCGGGTGACGTATCGATCGGCCGAGATAAATCGCACACATGGACCACCTGCCGTAAGAAGATCCACCCGTATTCCAGCCCCTCCACCGCTCCGATGCCAAGATGTTCCGCCCGCTGTCGGCGCGCAACAACCGTATTTCCAGCCGGACGGGGGGCCCCGGGCGCGTCGGCGGGTGCCTTTCCGGGCGGGATCTGCCCCGGGAGAAACGAGTGCCCGGCCCCGGGGGAGAGCCCGGGGCCGGGCGGGGGAGGACTGCGGGTGGGGTGTGATGCGGGACGTATGAGGGGAAGCCGGGGCGCTCAGGCCCCGGCGAGGGGAACCGTGAAGGTGAAGGTGGAGCCCTGGCCCGGGCGGCTCTCGGCGCGGATGGCGCCGCCGTGGGCCTCCACGATGCCGCGGCTGATGGCGAGGCCCAGCCCCGCGCACCCGCGGCACTTGCCGGCGCTCCAGAAGCGCTCGAAGACCCGCGGCAGGTGCTCGGGGTCGATCCCGGCGCCGGTGTCTGCCACGGAGAAGTGCACCTGGCCGTCCGCCGCCTTCGCGGAGAGGGTGATGGTGCCGCCGGCCGGGGTGAAGCGCACCGCGTTGCCGATCAGGTTGGCGAACACCTGGTGCACCCGCTCCTCGTCCGCCAGCACGGTGCTGGTGGGGAAGGTTCCCACGGCCAGGCGGATCCCCTTCTGCTCGGCGATCGGGCGGTAGACCTCCAGCACGCCGTGCAGCAGCACGCCCACCCGCACCGGCTCCGGCGACACCGAGAAGTGGCCAGCGTCCACCCGCGACAGGTCCAGCAGGTCCGCCGCCAGCCGCCGCATGCGCTCCGCCGAGTCCGCGATCACCGCCACCTGCCGCCGGAAGGGGAGGAGCGCCGGGTCCTCCGGCCACGCCCGCAGCAGCGCACCGCTGGCGATGGAGATCACCTGCAGGGGGCTGCGCATCTCGTGCGACACCGCCGCCAGCGCCTGCTCGCGGCAGCGGGCCTCCGCCTGCGCCTGGACGAAGAGGCGGGCGTTGTCCAGCGCGACCGCCGTGGCGCGCGCCACCTCCTCCGCCAGCCGCACGTCGTCGTGGTCCAGCGCCCGGGCGGCGCCGGTGGTCCCCAGCGTCAGCACCCCCAGGGTGCGGCCGCGGGCCCGGAGCGGCAGGCACGCCAGGGAGCGGAACCGCTCGGGCAGCGCCGCCTCGCCCTCCGCCACCACGACGGCGGCGGCGCCGCGGGCCACGCGCTCCGCCAGCTCCGGCGCGCCGTCCGGGTGCCACCCCTGGGGACCGCCGTGCACCATCGCGCCGGATTCCAGCGTGCCGTCCTCGCGCAGCACGTCGATGCGGGCGAAGTCGGCCAGCGCGGGGACCAGGAGACAGCCAAGGCGCGAGAGGACGTCGGACGCGCGCTCCGCCAGCGTCTCCGGCGTCACCTCCAGCAGCTCGTTCGCCGCGGAGAGGAGCCGGGCGCGGCGCTCCATCGCCTCCATGCGCTGCCGGGCGGCGGCCAGCGTGCGGACGTCGCGGGCGGCAAGGTAGACCAGGGCGCCGGTGAAGGGCTCGGCCGCGTCGCGGCGCTGCGAAGGACGGGTACGACGGGTGGTGCGCATGTCGGTAGCCTCGGGTCCAGCGGGTCCGGGGGTCTCCTGCCGATCGCCTTCCGGCCTCCCTCCCCCCTCCGTCGGGGCGGTCGGGCCGGCTCCGGTCGCGATCCTGGGCCCAAAGCTACGCGTGGGCGCTCAACGCAATTGTCCGTTGGCATCAACCTGTCTATCAACCAATCAACCTGCTGCTGCACAATGATTTACATGGAAACAACCGTAGCCATCTCCTCCTCTCTCAGGGGTTGATGCCACCCTTGCCGGGAGAGGATGATACCGGGCGGGGTTGCAATGTCCTGTTACGAGGACATGTATCAGCCGGCCCGCCGGTGGACGATCCGGGGGGCAACCCGGCCTGATCGCAGATCCACGGAAAGAGGGAGCCTCACGCGGAGCAGCGGAGTCGTCCCTTGCACAGCCCGAACTCTGCTGGCTCTGCTGCCTCTGCGTGAGGCATTCTTTTCCGGATCAGGGATGATCGGGGCGGCGGGCTCGATCCACACGAAAAGGCGGCCCCCCG
>DATAAG010000952.1:0-1715 GCA_036260235.1 Longimicrobium sp. | reverse complement strand
CGCGCGTGGGGATCTGCCTGGAGCGGGGGATGGAGATGGTCGTCTCCCTCCTGGCCGTGCTCAAGGCCGGCGGCGCCTACGTGCCGCTGGACCCCGCCTATCCCGCGGAGCGGCTGGCGTGGATGCTGGCCGACGCCGGCGTGGCGGTGCTGGTGACGGAGGATGCGCTGCGCGCCGCCCGCGGCGCGGGGGAGGGCGTGCGCGTCGTCAGCCTGGACGGGGAGCGGGCGCGGATCGCGGCCCGTCCCGTGGACGACCTGCGCGCGGACGCCGCCGCCAACGGGCTGGCGTACGTGATGTACACCTCCGGGAGCACGGGTACGCCCCGCGGCGTGGGGGTGGAGCACCGGGGCGTGGTGCGCCTGGTGCGCGGCGCCGACTACGCGCGGTTCGGCGCGGACGAGGTCATGCTGCAGGCGGCGCCCGTCTCGTTCGATGCGTCCACGCTGGAGATCTGGGGCGCCCTGCTGAACGGAGGCCGCCTGGTCCTGATGCCCGGGGGCGCGCCGTCCGTGGAGGAGCTTGGCCGCGCCCTCCTGCGCCACCGGGTGACGACGCTGTGGCTGACGGCCGGCCTGTTCCAGGTGATGGTGGAGGAGCGGCTGGACGATCTGCGCGGCGTGCGCCAGCTGCTGGCCGGCGGCGACGTGCTGCCGGTGGAGGCCGTCCGCCGGGTGCGCGACCGCTTTCCCGCGCTGCGGCTCATCAACGGCTACGGCCCCACCGAGAACACCACCTTCACCTGCTGCCACACCGTCGGCGACGGGTGGAACGGCGGGCCTGTCCCCATCGGCACCCCCATCTCGGGCACGCGCGTCTACGTGCTGGACCGCGCGGGACGCCCCCTGCCGGCCGGCGTCCCCGGCGAGCTGTACGCGGGCGGCGACGGCGTGGCCCGCGGCTACCTGGGCCGCCCCACGGCGACGGCGGAGCGCTTCCTTCCCGATCCCTTCGCCGGAAGGCCCGGCGCGCGGATGTACCGCACGGGCGACCGCGCCCGCCGGCGTGCGGACGGGACGCTGGAGTACCTGGGGCGGCTGGACGCGCAGGTGAAGATCCGCGGCTTTCGCGTGGAGCCGGGCGAGGTGCAGGCGGTGCTGCGCCGGCACCCCGCCGTCGCCGACTGCGCCGTGGTGGCGCGCGAGGACGTCCCGGGCGAGAAGCGGCTGGTCGCCTACGTCGTGGGCCACGCGGACGCGGAGGCGCTGCGTGCGCACCTGCGGGGAACGCTGCCGGACTACATGGTGCCGGGCGCCTTCGTGTCGCTGGACGCGCTGCCGCTGACGCCCAACGGCAAGGTGGACCGCCGCGCCCTGCCGGCGCCGGAGCAGGGGCCGGAGGAGCGGTGCGTGGCGCCCCGCACCCCGGTGGAGGAGGTGCTGGCCGGCGTCTGGAGCGAGGTGCTGCGCGTGGATCGGCTGGGGGTCACCGACAACTTCTTCCAGCTGGGCGGCCATTCCCTGCTGGCGACGCGCGTCGTTTCGCGGGTGCGGCAGCTCTTCGACGTGGAGATGCCGCTGCGGGCGGTGTTCGAGGCGCCCAGCGTGGCGGAGCTGGCGGAGGCGGTGGAGGCGCGGCGCCGTGCCGGCATCCCCGCCCTGCCGCCGGTGGAGCGGGTGGACCGCGCCGGGCCGCTGCCGCTCTCCTTCGCGCAGGAGCGGCTCTGGTTCCTGGACCGGATGGAGCCGGGGAGCGCCTTCTACAACCTGCCCTGC
>DATAAG010000951.1:0-5708 GCA_036260235.1 Longimicrobium sp. | reverse complement strand
CACGCACTCACGCACTCACGCACTCACGCACTCACGCACTCACGCACTCACGCACTCACGCGCACTCCTACGGCTGCTGCGGCGCGGGAGGCTGCGCGGGCGCGGGAGGCTGCGCCTGCCCGGGCGCGGGCGCGGGCGGGCCGGCCAGCAGCGCGTCGATCTCGCGAGAGAACTGGTCGAAGGGCACGGCGCCGGTGAGGGCGCGCTGGCCGTGGCGCGAGTTCAGGATGAAGGTGGGCGTGCCGTTGATGCGCGCCTCGGCGGCCTGCATGGCGTCCGCCACGATGAGCGGCGCGGTGCGGTCGTTGGCCGTGCAATCGCGGTACGCCGCCATGTCCAGCTGCAGCTCCTGCGCAAGCCGCTCGAAGCGCTGCGCGGCGTCCGCCTGCCCGTTCCACTCGCGCTGGGTGGCGAACAGGCGGTCGTGCATCGGCCAGAACTTGCCCTGGGCGCCGGCGCACATGGCCGCCTCGGCGGCGGGGAACGCCTCCTTGTGCGTGGTGAGCGGCAGGTTCACGTAGATGATGCGCGCGCGGCCGGTGCGCACGTACGCGCTGTCGAGCTGCCGGTACGTGCCGGCGGCGAACTCGCGGCAGTACGGGCACTGGAAGTCGGAGAGCTCGATGATGGTCATCGGCGCCTCCTCCGGCCCCTTCATCCGGTCGCGGTTGGCGCGGTTGATCAGCGAGTCGGGGTTGATCGCCGCGCCGGACGCGGGCCGCGCCGCGCCCTGCGACTGGCCGCAGGCGGTGGTGGCCAGCGTGGCGGTGAGCAGCACGGCCGCGGCGGCCAGGGTGGATGTGCGCATCGTCGTCGTGCGGAGCGGGAAGACAGCGAAGGGCGCGGAGGCATTCCGCGTCCGGATTGGGTTCGGAGGGGCAGAAGATAGCCGTATGGGACAACGGGGGGCAAATCCGCCGCCGGGACGCTCAGCGGGCGCGGTGGGATGCCGCGCAGACCCGCAAGGCTTCCGGCACCGTGCACCGATGCGCTTCCGCTGTCGTGGATCCCGGAGAGCGACGCGGAAGCCCGCAACGGGCCTGATTCGCGGCGGCCCGGCTTCAGCATGCGCGAAGGCGCGACTGTTGCGGCAGGTTCACGGCCCGGCGATGCGGAGGTGTGCCGTCGGGGTGATTGCACGCAGGGAAGCGGAGGTGAAGGATGAAGCGGTTCGGAACGACCTGGAGGAAGGGCCTGCTGGGTGTGGCGGTGGCGGGCGGCCTGGGCTTCGGCACGGCGCAGGCGCTGGCGATGCCGGGAGAGGCGACCGCCGTAGCCCCCCGCTGCGACGATCGGATATGCACCTTCCAGTGCGGCGCCGCCGGAGGGCGCGAGGTCTACCGCGGGATCTGCATCTGCTGCCTGCCGCAGTAGAAGGGCGGACGCTGATCGACTCGCTCCAACTGCGCCGGCGCCACTCCCGACGCCGGCGCTCCCCCGCTCGCGTCATGGGGCTCGCGTACAACCGGAGCTGACGATCCGCGCCGGCCCCATCACGGGCGAATCTATCTGCGGCTTCGCGGCAACACCACGCGCAGTCCGCCTGCGCGGACTCTCCGTCAGGGGAGAGGACGCCGGCTCGAGGTTCTTGCCCTTACGCAGTCGAAGCCCGTTCGGCGAGCGCACCAGGCCGAGACGGGGCTTACCGCTATCGCAGCGGCGGCGTCAGCCGCTCAGGCGTCGCGCGGGCCCAGCCGCTCCCGCACGCGCTCCAGCGTCCACTCGCGCACCGCCGCGGGCGGCCACGTGCCCGCGCGCGCATCCGCCGCCAGCCGCTCGGCCTCCGCGAGGGCGCTCGCGGCGGTGGGGGCGTCGATCCAGCCCGCGGCCAGGGCGGCGTCGAGCTCGTCGCGGTCCAGGATCTCCACCTGCCCGTTCGCGCCCATCCACACGTCCAGGAACAGGTCCGTCGTATCCCAATCCGCGCCGTCCATCCCCACCGGCGTGAGCACGTTGGCGTACAGGCCCGTGAAGGTACCGTCCGCCCGATGGAATCGCCCCACGTCATGCCACACCTCGCCGCGGTACGTGAACCAGACGACCGGGGCGCCGGGCTCCAGCACCACGCGCCCGCCCACCTCCATCGGCTTCTTCATCCGCGCGGCGGGAAGGAAGGTGACCACGCAGCGGCCGTCGTCATCCACCACCGCCTGCTCGAAGACCTCCAGCCGGTCCGGCGGGCGGCGGTAGTGGATGGTGACGACGTCGCCGGGGGCGTACGGACGGGGCGGGCGGGCGTGGCCGATCATCGTCGGGACACCGGCGAGGGATGCGCTCCGTCCACGGCGGCCGCGACGGGCGCCGCGGTGCGGATCTCCGCGATGAGCAGGTCCTCGCCCAGCCGGCAGGCGGACCGCACCGCGTTTCCGTCCGGATCCACGATCCCGGACGACCCGTGCGACACCAGCTCGCCGTTGCTCCCCGCCACGTCGGCGCGGACCACCCAGACGCCGTTCTCCACCGCACGGGCGACGTCGGCGCGCCTCGCTTCGTCCACCAGCCCGGGATACGCGCGGGACGGCGGCAGGCCGTTGCTGGTGGGGACGAAGAGGGCGGCGGCACCCTGCGCCGCCATCCGCCGCGCCGGTCCGGCGTGGTTGGAATCGTTGCAGATGACGATGCCGAAGGTCAGCCCGTCCACCCTGAAGACGGGGACCGCGCGGCCGGGGCGGTAGACGGACCGGTGGATGGCGGGATGCAGCTTGCGGTAGACGCCGGCCACCGCGCCGCGATGGAAGACGGCCGCGGCGTTGTACAGCCCGCCGCCCTCCCCCAGCTCCGTGAAGCCGACGAGGGTGGTGACGCTGTCGCTGGCCAGCGGCGCCAGCACGGCGTCCAGCCGGCGCGCGGGGACCGCGAAGCGGGCGGGGTCCGCGGCGTAGTCCGCCAGGCCGCCCAGCACCGCCTCGGGGGAGCAGAGGATGGCGACGCCCTCCGCCTCGCACTGCTCGATGCGCGCCCGCAGCAGGCCGAGCGCCTCCATGGAGCCGGCGGGAAGGAGCGGAGCCTGCCAGGCGGCGACCCTCACGCGCTCCCCGCCCGCCCGCCGGCCGCCTCAGCCACCGGGGTGGCGCCCGGCGTGCTCCTGCGCGTCCACCACGGCCAGCGCCGTCAGGTTCAGCACGTCCACCGCCTCGCTTCCCCGCTGCAGCACGTGGATCGGGTGCGCCATCCCCAGCAGGATGGGGCCGAACGCCTCCGCGCCCCCCATCCGCCACATGAGCTTGTAGGCGATGTTGGCCGCGTCCAGGTTGGGAAAGATCAGGACGTTGGGGCGGTTGCGGAGCGTGGTGAACGGGTAGCTCTCCAGCCGGAAGTCGTCCATCACCGCCGTGTCCGCCTGCATCTCGCCGTCGATCTCCAGCTCCGGCGCCCGCTGCTTCACCAGCCCGGTGGCGATGCGCACCTTCTCCGACTGCGGGCCCCGCACCGAGCCGAAGTTGCTGAACGAGAGCATCCCCACCCGCGGCACCAGCCCCAGCCGCTTGACGAAGTCCGCCGACAGGAGCGCGATCTCCGCCAGGGTGGCCGCGTCGGGGTCGATGTTGACGGTGGTGTCGGCGAAGAAGAGCAGGTCCTGCTGCAGCACCATCATGTACAGCCCCGCCACCCGCCGCACCCCCGGCGCCGTGCCGATGGTCTCCAGCGCGGGGCGGAGGGTCTCCGGGTAGTTCATGTCCTCGCCGGCCAGCAGCCCGTCGGCGTCGCCCTCCAGCACCATCATGCTGCCGAAGTAGACGGGCGAGTGCATCCACTCGCGCGCCTGCGCCAGGGTGACGCCCTTGCGCTGGCGGCGCCGGTAGAACGCCTGCGCGTACCGCTCGCGGCGCTCGCCGTCGGCGTGGTGGTCCACGATCTCCGCGCCCTGGATGGAGACGCCCAGCACCGCCGCCCGCTCGCGCACGTGCTCCGGGCGCCCCAGCAGGACCGGGTGGGCGATCCCCTCCCCCAGCACCAGCGCGCAGGCGCGGATGATCCGGTCGTTCTCTCCCTCCGGGTAGACGATGCGGCGCGGGTCCTGGCGGGCGCGGCGCATCATGTCGCGCATCACCTCGCGCCCGCGCCCCAGCCGGGCGATGAGCTCCGCGCGGTACTGCTCCAGGTCGATCTGCACCCGCGCCACGCCGGTCTCCATCGCCGCCCGGGCCACGGCGGGCGCCACCCACAGCATGATGCGCGGGTCGAACGGCTTGGGGATCAGGTAGTCGGGGCCAAAGCGGAAGCGCTCGTTGCCGTACGCCTTCTCCACCGACTCGGGAACGTCCATCCGCGCCAGCTCCGCCAGGGCGCGGGTGGCGGCCATCTTCATCTCGTCGTTGATGGCGCGCGCCCGCACGTCCAGCGCGCCGCGAAAGATGAAGGGAAAGCCCAGGACGTTGTTGATCTGGTTGGGATAGTCCGTGCGCCCCGTGGCCACCATGGCGTCCGGCCGCACCGCCAGGACGTCTTCCGGCGGGATCTCCGGGTCCGGATTGGCGAGCGCGAAGACGATGGGCGCCTCCGCCATGGACGCCACCATCTCGCGGGTGACGGCACCGGCGACGGAGAGGCCGACGAAGAGGTCCGCGCCGCGCATGGCCTCGGCCAGGGTGCGGAGCTCGCGGCCGGTGGCGAAGCGCGCCTTGTAGGGGTCCAGGTCCGTGCGGTCGCGGTGGATGACGCCCTTGCTGTCGGCCATCACGATGTTCTCGCGGCGCATCCCCAGCGAGATGTACAGCTCCGCCGTGGCGATGGCCGCCGCGCCCGCCCCGGAGAAGACCGCCTGCAGCGCCTCGATCTTCTTGCCGCTGACGCGCAGCGCGTTCAGCAGGGCGGCGCCGCTGATCACCGCCGTGCCGTGCTGGTCGTCGTGGAAGACGGGGATGTCCAGCCGGCGCTTGAGCTCTTCCTCGATGTAGAAGCACTCCGGCGCGGCGATGTCTTCCAGGTTGATGCCGCCCACGGTGGGCTCCAGCAGCTCGCAGAAGCGGATCACGTCGTCCGGGTTCTTGCTCGCCACCTCGATGTCGAAGACGTCGATGTCGGCGAAGCGCTTGAAGAGCACGCCCTTCCCCTCCATCACCGGCTTGGCCGCCAGCGGGCCGATGTTGCCCAGCCCCAGGACCGCCGTCCCGTTCGAGACCACGGCGACGAGGTTGCCGCGCGCCGTGTAGCGGAACACGTCCTCGGGGTTCTGCGCGATCTCGCGGCACGGCTCCGCCACGCCGGGCGAGTACGCCAGCGACAGGTCCCGCTGCGTGCTGGCGGGCTTGGTGGGGACCACGGCGATCTTGCCGCGCCGGCCCTGGCTGTGGTAATCGAGCGCGTCCTGCCTGGCGAACGACATGGGGCGTTTCCGTCTGTGAGCCGATGGTGAGCCGAATGGCGTAGACTGGCGCGATGGGCGAGGGGTGTCAAGCGAGGGAATGGGGAACAGGGGACAGGGGACAGGGGACAGGGGACAGGGGACAGCCTGCAACGGCGGGGGGATGGAGGTGGGACGGGGTCGGAAGGGTACGGGCCAGCCCCCGCGCCCCAGCGACTGATGCGATTGCGGTTCTGATCGGGCGACGTGCCGTCCGCCCGCGGGAGCGAATGAATTGAGGGTTGGTCATAAATCCTCAGGCGCTGCGTAGAAGGGCCTTGATGCCGATCTGGTGGAGTTCGCCGAGGTGGTAGCGGTAAAGCAGAGCGATCTGGACTGCGAGTACCGCACCGAGCGCGAAACG
>DATAAG010000950.1:0-6608 GCA_036260235.1 Longimicrobium sp. | reverse complement strand
GCGCCGATCCTGTAGGACGAAAGACGTCTCGCACGAATCTCTCGTCCCCATCAACCTCCCCCAGGGGTTTTTGGGGGAGGTGGGCGAGTCATGCGAGCCCGGAGGGGGCGCGGCGGCTCGCACCAGACCCTTTCCATTCAGCGCCTGTAGACGCGGGGCGCCTTCCATCACATCAGAAATTCGGGTTTGTTGCGGACGAACGCGGGCTCCTGCTGAGGCGACTTTCTTAGGAGGGAGCGCCCACGCCGAACCTGCGGATGACCACGAAGCGTATGGCGCGACCGGAGAATCTCCCGCCCCTCGCGCCGAACCCCGCCCCCGGACGAAGTCCGGGGAACTCACCGCAGCCGCGAGATCCTGCCACCCAGCGTACAGATTCTTCGGGCGGCGCGCATGCTCGCGAGCAATGCGCAGGATCGGCTCGGCGCCGCCCTCAGAATGACAGTTTAGCCGGATTCGGTACAAGGTGCGTGTGGCCGGGGGATGCGTATCAAGCGCAACGTGATTACTGTTCAGCTATGGACAAAGAAGACGCTGCGCGCGACCTGACGGAGGCGCAACGCGGTGAGTTGCTGCGCCGCGCGTACGCACATCAAGCCCATCCCGACGAGGCGATTGCGCTGGATGATGCTCTGCAAAGCGTAGAGCAGGCGCTTGAGAATGTACGGAGAGGGGAACATGGAACGGCGCTGGAGGCCTGCGAGCCTTGATCCCGCTGAACTCGACGATGAGTACACTGCTGCGGTCTCTGCGGGAATCGAGGCCGATGCCACTCAGCCCCGAGCGGTAACGGCCTGCTATGACGCGCGTACCCGCACGCTCATTGTGGGACTGCGAAACGGAGCTTCTCTCCTGTTTCCGGTGAGCAGGCACCCTGGGCTGGCACAGTTGCGGGATGAGCAGCTCAAGGCTGTTCACGTCACTCGATCCGGCTACGGGCTGCACCGGGACGATGCAGATATCCACGTCGCCGTCCCGCAACTGGTCGGTTCGGTGAAGCAGTAGTGACACCGTTTCGATTAGACCGCCCCCAGCGCGTCGTTCAGCAGGCGGATGAACTGGGCGCTCTCGCGGACGCGGTCCAGCGGGTGCAGCCAGCCGGCGTGCGCGGAGTGCGCGAAGAGGCCGGTGATGGTGACGGACTTCACCGCGCTGGGCGGAAGCAGCGTCCGCAGCCGCAGCGTCTCGGTAAAGGGGATCAGCCGGTCCGCGCGGCCGTGGGAGAGCACCACGCGCGTGCGGACGTGCGGCAGGTGCGGGCGCGGGTCCAGCCCGGGGTCGTGCTCCAGCGCCGCGGCGGCGAAGGCGTCCGCGATCGCGCGCGCCGCCTCCAGGTCGCGCGGCGGAGCGCCCGCGGGGGGCGCGATCACGTCCCACACCTCGCGCTCCGCGGGGGAGAGGCGATCGCGGATCCGTGCCTTGAGCGGGTCGAACTCCGCCTCCCACGCGAACGTCCGCGCGTTCCCCGCCTCCACCGCCAGCTCCAGCGCCCCCCGCTGCACCGCCTCCATCCCCTCGAACCCGCGCACCAGCGTCAGGTAGTTGCCGACGATGATCCACCGCCCGTAGGGGTCCGGGTCCAGCCGGAAGTCCTCGCCCGCCCACTCGTGCTCGCCGGTGAAGAGCGAGCGCAGCATCCGCCGCAGGTCGCAGTATCCGCCGAACGACACCACCGCCCGCACGTCCCGCTGCACCCCGGCGTCCGCCGCCGCCATCAGCGCGTGCGTGGCGCCGAACGAGAACCCCACCGCGCCCACGCCCCCCGCCTGCACCTCCGGGCGCGCCAGGAGCCACCGCGCCCCGGCGGCGATGGTCCGGCGCGCGGCGTCCACGTCCAGCCGCAGCGCGCGCCAGGCGGGGACGTCCGGCACCAGCACCGCCGCGCCCGACGCCGCCAGCGAGCGGACGAAACGGATCATCGCCTCGTGGCGGCGGCCGGGGACGGTGAGCCCGTGCAGCACCACCCACCCGGGGACGGGGCCGCGGCGTTGCGGGAGATAGAAGGTGGCCTCGCACCGCTCGCCGCCCACCTCGACGTGCGTTTCCTCCTCGCGGAACGGGCCGGCGCCGCCGCGCAGGTAGGCGCGCAGAAAGCGGGCGGTGCGGGCGCTGGGGAGGCTCATCCCGGTGCCGTCCCCACCGCCTCGTCCAGCGACCGCATCCCCTCGCGGCGCAGTCGGTCGGCCAGTCCGCGGTTGATCTCTCTCGCGATCCCGGCGCCGCGGTAGATGAACCCCGTCCACACCTGCACCAGGCCGGCGCCGGCGCGGATCATCCGCCACGCGTCCTCCGCGCCGAAGATGCCGCCCACGCCCACGATCGGCAGGCGCGCGCCGGCGGTGCGGCGGACGAGGGAGACGACCTCCACGGCGCGGCGGTGCACCGGGGCGCCGCTGATCCCGCCCGCGCCCATCCGCTCCACCTCGGCCGCGGGCGTCCGCAGCCCCTGGCGCGAGACGGTCGTGTTGGTGGCGATCAGCCCGGCGACGCCCTCCTCCAGCGCGATCCCGGCGGCCTCCTCCACCTGCGGGTCCGTCAGGTCCGGCGCGATCTTGAGCAGCAGCGGCTTCGGCGGATGTCCGCGCGCGGCCGCCAGCTCCCCGGCGCGGCCGTGGAGGGCGCGCAGCAGCTCGCGCAGGGGTCCGGCGTCCTGCAGCGTGCGCAGCCCCGGCGTGTTCGGCGAGCTGACGTTGACGGCCAGGTACGCGGCGAACGGCTCCAGCAGCTCCAGGCTGCGCAGGTAGTCGGCCGCGGCGTCTTCCAGGGGTGCCGCCTTGCTCTTGCCCAGGTTGATCCCCAGCACGGGCTCGATCGCCGTCCGCCGCAGCCGCGCCGCCACCGCCTCGGCGCCGGGGTTGTTGAACCCCATCCGGTTCAGCAGCGCACGGTCGGCGGGGAGACGGAAGAGGCGGGGATGGGGATTCCCCGGCTGCGCCAGCGCCGTCACCGTGCCGATCTCCACGAACCCGAAGCCCAGCGCCCCCAGCGCGTTGAACGACTCGCCGCCCTTGTCGAAGCCCGCGGCCAGCCCCACGGGGTTGGGAAAGCGGATGCCGAAGCGCTCCACCGCCAGCGCCGGGTCGCGCACCTGGAAGAGCGCCCGGGCGGCGGCGCGCGCGGGCGCGGTGAGGAGCGCCGCGTTCAGCGCCGCGGTGCCCAGGTGGTGCGCCCGCTCGGCTGGCAGCGAAAAGAGAAGGGGACGGACGACGTCGTAGAGCGGCATCAGGCGGCGCCTGCGCTGTGTAAGGCCCGGACGCGGCGGATGCGCGTCCGGGCCTGATCCCGGGCGGCGTAGCTTAGGCGCGGCGCCCGGCCCCGGCAAGGCGCGCGGGCGTGTCACCCCGAACGCGCCCTGGCGTGTCCCCGCGGAGGGACGACAGCCGGAAAGCGGGATCGGCTCCATCCAGCGGAAGTGTCTGCATCGCAATCGGTTGGGGTAGACGACGCGGGGTGGTGCCGGCATTGCCAGGAGCCGGGCCGGCCGCACGCTTCCCCCGCGGCCTCGCATCTCATCTCAGCGTTTCGAAACTTCCCATGAACGCACGCATCCTTCTGGCGGCGCTTCTGCTCGCCGCCTTCGCCGCCTGCAACAGTCCTTCCGATCCGGGCGAGGAGCAGGCAGAGAGCCGGCTCGCCGCCTCCTACACCGGTCCCGTCTCCGGCTCGTACGTGGCCGAGGGCACACCGAACCTCACCTCCGCGCCCAACACGCAGACCTTCGCGTCCGGCTCGCGCCGCGCCGCGGACGGGCTGCTGGAGGTGGTCTCCTACCGCCAGCGCGGCGGCGGCCGCTTCGACCTGGCGACGGTGAGCGTTCCCGCCGCGGCGGTGGGCAACGTCGCCGTCGACCGCAACTGCGGCCAGGACGAGTGCCCCTCCGTGACCATCGCGCTGGACCTGGGGCAGGCGACCGGCTCGGTGGCATCGCACACCTGCCACCTGGACACGGGCACCATCCGCGTCGCGGCGCTCGCCGCCGGCCGCGCGTCGGGCACCTTCTCCGGTAGCGGCTTCTGCCTGCCGGGGGAGGGGGGATTGCTGGAAGGCTTCCAGGTGACCTCCGGCTCGTTCGACATCGAGCTGCGGCAGCAGTAAGCCGCCGACGGGCACGAACAGAAGAGCCCGGACGCGCGAGGGTGCGCGTCCGGGCTCGTCCGTTTTCGCGGCGGCCGCCAGGTTCGGCGTCAGTGCCCGCCGCCGCCGAAGCCGCCGGCCAGGCCGAAGGAGATCAGGAACACCACCAGCAGCCACGCCAGCGCGAACCCCAGCCCCATGAAGGCGGCCCTGAGGGTAGAGCGGGCTTCCGGATCCTCACGATATCCCATCGGTCGTCTCTCTCGTCGGGTGAAGCGGTCAGTCTCGGGCGCGGCGTTCTTTCGGCGCGGAGAATTTCCGTCGCGCGGCGCCGTTGCACAAGACCCCCCGCCCTCACGCGCCGGTCATTCCGCATCCAGCTGGACGTGGCGCACCAGCAGGCAGGGCTCGGGCGTGGCCTCCTCGCAGTGCGCGCGCACGCGCGCCATCGCCTGCCGGGCGCGGGGGTCGGCGCGCATGGCCTGCACGTGGGCCTCGCCGCGCCACGGACCGAACGAGTAGAAGACGGACGGGTCCGCCGTGCTGCGGATGAGCGTTCCCCAGAGCGGCCGGTCCGGCAGCGAGGCGAACGCATCCGCCGGCTCCGTCCACGCCGCCACGAAATCGTCCTCTTCCCCCGCCTTCACGCGCCACAGGGCGTGCGTGTAGACCTGTCCGTCCATCCACCCCCTCCGCTGCCCGTGCAAGCGATCCCGGCGACTCGCCCCACCGCTCCGCCTCGCGGCGGTGGTGCTCCACCTCCTCCGGCGTGAGTGCCTGCCGGCAGGTGATCAGCCGGTCATCGCCGTGCTCCCAGTCCAGGCTCTCCCAGTCGTTGCGCAGCAGCCAGGCGCCGCAGTCCAGGCAGCGGTAGACCAGGTACTCGTCGTGCGGGTGGTACGAATACCTGAGCTCCAGCCGCCGGTCGGGGTGCGCGCACCCGGCGGGTCCGTCACTTCGCTGCTCTGGCGGCCACGGCCGTACGGTTCTTCTCGTGGAGCGCGATGAGCTCCGCGGGCGGCGTGCCGGCGATCAGCCGGCCGATGGCGTCCAGCGGCAGGTCGTCCAGCTTCTTGAAGCGCAGGCACGACTTGCCCATGTCCATCTTCTTTCCCGCCCTGCGGAACTCCTCGCGCAGCCACGCCTCCTGTTGGGGATCCATGTACACGCCCAGCAGGTACAGCGCGTTGTAGTTCTTCTGCGCGGCCAGCCCGGCGTAGCCCAGCGGCTGGCCGTTGTAGGTGCTCGGGTAGTCCTCCAGCGGGATCCCGTAGCCGATCATCCCGGAGCTCATCATCTCGCGGTAGCCGTCCGGGAGGTTGCGCAGGATCACGTCGCGCACCGCGGAGATCACCGAGCGGCGGTCTTCGGGAAGCTCATCCAGGTACTGCTCGACGGTAGCTGCCTTGCTGCTGGCCATGGGTCCGGGCTCCGGATCGACAGGCGGAGGAGGGAAGGTGAACGGGTGAACCGGTCAGGGCGGGAGATGCAGGGTCCACGCCCCAGCGGCTGAAAGATGTCGCCTTCGCGAACCTCCGTGCGGTCGCCGACCCCGTGTTTGTCGATGTTGGCCTGCGTGTTGGCCACGGCGGCGGGGTTGATGTCGATCGACACCCCGCCGCGCGCCCGCCAGCGTCGCCTGCAGCGCGATGGCGCCCGTCCCCGGCCCGATCTCCAGGAACTCGATTCCCGGCGTGAAGCTCAGCATGCGCGTGAACGGCTCCGCGCCCACGATGGAGTTGATGGAGTGATGGAGTGATGGAGTGATGGAGTGATGGAGTGAGCAGGAACCCGCGAGGAACGGTGCATCTCCGACGCATTCGGTACAAGTCCGCGGTGACAAGCGGCGAGGCGGCCCGTGAAGGGTGGGGAGGGGAGTCGGCTCGGCGCTTGCGGCCATGTCCCGTTGTTCGTGCATTCGGACACAGGATGATGGCGATGGCTGTGACACCACGGTTCGCTGCGGCGCGGATGGCGGTCCTCGCCGCCGTCGTCACGGTGGCGGCTTGCAGCGCGGGCGCGCGGCGCGATGCCTCTTCCATCGCCCTGGACCCGTGTGCCGCGCCGGGTACGGACACGGCGGGATGGACGGTGGTGGATGCGGGGCAGTTCGGGTTCTCCGTGCCGCCGGGGTACGCGCGGCGGGAGGTGCAGGGGATCGATTCGTACGTCGGGGAGTGGCGCGGCCCCGGGCGGCGCTTCGTCCACTTCGACTGGGGCCACTGGTCGTCGACCCTGGACGAAGCAGAGCGCATGCTGCACGGCTACCAGGAGTGCGCGGCCGGGATCGGCGGACACCGGGCGAAGGTCGTCGCCGGCTACGACACCGCGGGCACGTGGGGCGGCCCGGGGCGCAAATACGTCGTCGCGGCGACGTGGCGCGACGTACACCCGGACACGCACCTCACCCTTTTCGCCGCCGGCCCCGACTCCGCCGACCTCCCCGCGCTGCTGAGCATCGTGCGCTCCGTGCGGTTCGAGCCGTGAGTGCGTGAGTGCGTGAGTGCGTGAGTGCGTGAGTGCGTGAGTGCGTG
>DATAAG010000949.1:0-8935 GCA_036260235.1 Longimicrobium sp. | reverse complement strand
GTGAGTGCGTGAGTGCGTGAGTGCGTGAGTGCGTGAGTGCGGAGAGGAACGGCATTCGCTTACACAGTGTCAACGGAGTCGGCGGAGTGGTCCGCTGGCTCCGTTGATTCCATCCTGCCAGTGTACCGCACGATCGGGAGGGGGCGATGGACGAGGAATGCGGTGAGGTGCGCTACCTGGTGCTGGGCGCGTCGCTGGGGAGCCGATCGCTGAACAACCGGCTGGCGGAGCTCGCCGCGCGCGTGGTGGAGGAGAAGGGCGGGATCGCCGAGCGCGCGGTGATCTCCGACTTCGACTGCCCGTTCTACGACTCCGACCTGGAGGCGGAGACGGGGCCGCCGGTGGGCGCGCGGTCGTTCTGCGAGCGGTTGAAGGCGGCGCACGCGCTGATCCTGGCCGCGCCGGAGTACAACGCGTCCATGCCGGGCGCGGTGAAGAACCTGATCGATTGGGTGTCGCGCTTTCGCCCGCAGCCGTTCAACGGCAAACAGGCGATGCTCCTCTCCGCCTCGCCGTCGATGGTGGGCGGCAACCGGGGGCTGTGGGCGCTGCGCGTGCCGCTGGAGCACCTGGGGATGCGCGTCTACCCGGACATGTTCTCGCTGGCGCAGGCGCACCAGGCGTTCGACGCGGAGGGCAACCTGGCCAACGCCACGCTGCGGGCGCGTTTCGAGAGCACCATCGACTGCTTCATGGACCTGGTGGAAGCGGCGACGCACTACCCCGTGCTCAAGAAGCAGTGGGTGGAGTTCCTGGGCGAGCACCCCGACGCCGCCACCGACCGCGTGGAGACCGCGGAAGAGGCCGCGTGAGGGAGGCGAGGGCAGGCCTCGCCGTCCACCGGTTGGAGGAGTGATGCCGATTGCGGAGTTGATCAGGCATCGTGCAGCCCGCCCCCTGGAACGAATGAATTCGCCGCTGGAAGATCTCAAAGTCCGCCATTGCGGACTCATATGGTGAGATCGCGGCGCGGGTCAGGTCACCAGGTTGGGACGGTAGATTCCTCGATTGGCGCCATGGTTTCCGGACGGGGAAGGTTTCCGTGGGCGCCTCTCTCGGAATGACGATCTCGCGCGGGATCGGATTTCTCCCTTCCCCCACGCAGTTTGTGGGGGAAGGGCGGGGATGGGGGGCGGGGCTTGCCGCCGGCGAGGAGCGTCCACTGTGCCCGGACCCCACTCACGCACTCACGCACTCACGCACTCACGCACTCACGCACTTTCGCACTTTCGCACTCTCGCTCTTCGGACTACACTTCGCGCCCGGCAGCCTCACTCGCCGCCGGCACCGCCTTCGTCCAGGATGCGGCGGATCTCCGCCTCCAGCAGCGGGGGCGTGGGGTCGATCCCCAGCTCCCAGAGCGCCTCCTCGGCGCGGCGGCGGAGTGCGGGGTCGGCTTCGGCCAGCAGGCGCGGCGCGGCGGGCGCGCGGGGTGCGGCATCCGGCGCGGGACGGCGCAGCTCGATGCGAAAGCTGCCCCCGGCGTTGGCGGACTCCCAGCGCACCACCAGCGTTCCCTTCAGCAGCGCCAGGAGGTGCTCCACCTCGTTGCGCACCACGGGAATGCCCATGGAGTGCAGCCCGCGCCCGGTGACCACCACCACGGTGCGCACGCCTTCGGCCTGGCGGTCGCGCAGCCACTGCTCCGTGCGCCGCCGCGCCTCCTCGCCCGTCATGCCGTGCAGGTCCAGCTGCGGATGAACGCGCCCCCACGCCTCGCGCGATACACCCTGGCCCGGCGGCGGCTTGCGCTTGCCCATGGTCCCCGGTTCGGCTCGTGCCCGCGTCTGCCCCCTCCGCGCGCGAAGCTGCAAATGCCGGACGACGGGCGCCCCGGTGGCCGCAAACGGCGGAGAGCCACGATCGGACCTCCGATCGTGGCTCCCCGGAAAGTGCGAACCGCGCGAGCAGCCGGCTCAGGAGCCGCCCAGGGCGTCCTTGAGGCGCTTGCCGATGCGGAACCCGGCGCTGGTGGACGCGGCGATGTTGATCTCCTTGCCGGTCCGGGGGTTGCGCCCCTTGCGGGCCTCGCGCTTCTTGGTCTCGAAGCTGCCAAACCCCGTGATCTGCACCTTGTCACCGCCCCGCAGCGCCTCCGCGATGATCCCGTTCTCCACGGAGAACAGCGCGTCGATAACCCTGGTGGCTTCGGCGCGGCTGAGATCGGCGCGGCTGGCAACCTGCTGAACCAGTTCGGACTTGTTCACGAAGGGTCTCCTGTCGAAATGGGGTGTGGTGTGAGGCAAAACCCAAACGGCGGGGCGCCGTTCGCACCCTAGAGTAGGTGCACCCTCTGCACTCGTCAAGGGAGTTCCGTGCACGAAACTCCAGTAGCTACGCCGATTCCGGCGCACGAGACCGCCGTGCGCGAGCTGCGCGCCGCGCGAGAGATCGCCCACGCCTTCCTGACCGCCCGTTCCCCGGACGAGGTGTATCGGCTTGCGCTGGAACGGGTTGCACCCGTGGTGCAGGCGGCGTTCGGGTGCGTGTACCTGCGCGAGTCCGACGACGTGCTGCGCCTGGTGGCCGCGTGGAACTGGCCCGCGGAGTACCGCGCCTTCCTGGGCGACATGCGCGTGCGCGTGGGGCTGGGCCCCACCGGCCGCGCCGTGGCGGAGAACCGCTTCATCGAGGTCTACAACGTCTTCTCCGACCGCTCGCTGGCGGACTGGTGGGAGGCGGCGCGCGAGCTGGGCTTCGCCTCCACCGTCTCGCTTCCCATCGTCCTGTCCGACCAGCCGGAGGGGGCGCTCACCTTCTACTTTCGCAGCACCGCGCGCCTGGACGAGGCGGACCGCTCCCTCCTGCGCCTGGTGGCCGACCAGCTGTCCGCCACCGCCGAGAAGGCGCACCTGATCGAGGACCTGCAGCGCGCCAACCTGCAGCTGCGCGAGCAGAACGTGGAGCTGGAGGCGCGCTTTCGCGAGGCGGAAGAGGCGCGGCGGCTCAAGAACGAGTTCCTGGCCAACGTGTCGCACGAGTTGCGCACGCCGCTCACCGCCATCATGGGCTTCACCTACCTGCTGCGCGAGGGGCACGAGGGCCCCCTGACGGACGAGCAGCGGCAGGGGCTGGAGAAGGTGGAGGCGGCGGCCACGCAGCTGATGGGGCTGATCGACGACCTGCTGAGCCTGGCCAACCTGCAGCTGGGCCGGCTGGACCTGCGCCCGGAAACCTGCGACGCCGTGGCGCTGGCCCGCGCGGCCATGTCGGGGATCCCCGACCCCGCGCCGGGGGTGGAGGTGCGGACGGTGGCGCCCGACGCGGCGGTGCCGGTGCGCACCGACCCCAGCCAGGTGGTGCGCATCCTCCGCAACCTGGTCTCCAACGCCTACAAGTTCACGCCGGCCGGCCGGGTGACGGTGCGGGTGCGCGTGAGCAGCGGCTCGCCCTGGACGCCGGAGGCGCGCGCGGGCGGCGACGCGCGGCACTCGGTGGTGTGGGAGGTGGAAGACACCGGCATCGGGATCGACGAGCAGGACCTGGAGGCGATCTTCGACCAGTTCCGCCAGGTGGACGGCTCCGCGACCCGCCGCTACGGCGGCACGGGGATGGGGCTGGCCCTCTCCCGCCAGCTCGCGCGGCGCCTGGGCGGAGACGTGACCGTGCGGTCCAGGCCGGGCGTCGGCTCCACCTTCACGCTGTCCCTCCCCGCGGGGTTCCTGGTGGCGGTGTGAGGCTGTCGAGCCGTTCCGCCGGTCCCGGTCCCGGGCGGCTAAAGCCGCGGCTACCACAGCGGAAAGCCCCGCAAACTGCGCGGGGCTTCAACTGCTTGAACAGCAGCGCGTTGTCATCCTGAGAGAGGCGCCGCGCGATCCCGGCGGGCACCGGGAGCCATGGCGCCGACCGAAGGATCTGCTCGCCCCGCCTCGATGGCCTGAACCGCGCCGGGGTCTTGCCCACCCGTGTCCGCGAAGGCGGACGGCGCGTGGCCGTTGCGGCGATTTATGCCCATTGCGGATCAAATCCGGTAACTGCTTCCACCGGAACTCGCCACCACGCTCACGAGGCAGCGATGCAGTCCGCGCAGGCGGACTTTGTGAATTTCCAGCGGCGACTTCAGTCGCTCAGGCGCGGGCGCTGCGATTCCCGGTTAGATTCGCAAAGGGCATCAATCACTGGTCGCGGGGCTTGCGGGTCCTCCCCCGCCCGCCCCAACCTTCCGCCTCGCATCCAGCCCGATCGTGAGACGGCAGGCGGAACCCGATGGCGGCGAATCCACCCGAAGAGCTACGCGCCGAGCTGCTGTCCGTGATCGCGGCGGGGCCGAGCGCGCCCCTCGCGGACGCGGACTTCGGCCGGCTGGCGCGGGCGGTGTTAGCGCACCAGTTCGCCCGCAACCACCCCTACCGCCTGTTCTGCGAACGGCGCGGCATCTCTCCCGCCACAGTGTCGCACTGGGGGGAGATCCCCGCGGTGCCCACCGACGCGTTCAAGGCCGCCGCCCTCGTCTGCGGCGACCCGGCGCAGATCGAGGCGGCGGCGCACCTGGATTGGGCTCAGGGAACCGAAGCCCGCCCGGCCGCCGTCTTCCGCACCAGCGGCACCACGGCGGGCCCGGAGCGGCGCGGCACGCACTACCTCCCGGAGCTGGCGCTGTACGACGCGGCGCTGCGGGCGGGCTTCTCCGCGCACCTGCTGCCGGACGGCGCGCGGCCCCGGATGGCTTCGCTGATCCCGCACCCGGCCCAGATGCGCGACTCGTCGCTGTCGCACATGGCGGGGGCGGTGGTGGCGGATTTCGGATCGGCGGAGAGCGGGTGGTACGTGTCTCCGCAGGGCGGCATCGACCGCGTGGGGCTGGCGGTGGCGCTGGTCCGCGCCCAGGCGTCCGGCGCACCCGTCTGCATCCTGGGGACGGCGTTCGCGCTGGTGCATTGGCTGGATGCGCTGCGCGAGGCGGGAACGCGCTTTCGCCTGCCCCCGGGATCGCGGCTGATGGACACGGGCGGCTTCAAGGGCCGCTCGCGCGAGGTCACCCGCGAGGAGCTGTACGAGGCGGTGGATGAGCTGCTGGGGATTCCGCACGCGTGGTGCGTGAACGAGTACGGGATGACGGAGATGTCGTCGCAGTTCTACGACGGCGTGGCGGGATCCGCGCCGCGCCCGGCGGACCGGCTGCACGCGGGTCCGCCGTGGGTGCGCACGCAGGCCACCGATCCCGAGACGCTGCGCCCCCTGCCGCACGGCGAGGTGGGCGTGCTGCGCCACGTCGACCTCGCCAACCTCCACTCCGTGATGGCGGTCCAGACGGCGGACCTGGGGATCACCTCCCCCGCCGGGTTCCGCGTCCTGGGCCGCGCCCGGGACGCCGAGGCCCGCGGCTGCTCGCTGGCCATGGACGACCTGCTGCGCGCCATCGGCCGCTGACCACTGTCATCCTCCGCCCACGCGCCACCGCCGGAGCCCCTGCGCGGCCAGCAGCAGCGCAGCGAAGATGGCCGCCGCGAGCAGCGTCTGGATCAGCAGGTTCGTGAGCGGGCCGGGGCGGAGCACGTTCAGCGCCGTGTCCACCATCCCGTCGCCCTCCACGGGCACCTTCGGAAAGAACTTTCCCAGCGAGTACGGCCGCGCGCCGGTGAACGGCCAGCCGAGCATCAGGTTGGTGGGCCCGCTTTCGTCCAGCAGGTCCACCAGCAGGTGCGACGCGTACCCCACCCCCGCGATCACCGCCCACCGCGCGCCGCCGAGCGCCCAGGCCGCCATCGCCACCACCGCCGCGGCGGTCAGGCTGTGCGTGAAGGTGCCGTGGTAGGTGCCGCCCTTCCCCAGCAGGATGCCCAGGACGATGTCTCCGTCCGCCGCCGCGCCCAGCAGCGCCGCGGCAATCCACGCCCGGGTGCGCGGGGGCGGGTAGCGCATGCCGGCCCTCGCCACCTCCGCCAGCCCGGCGCCGATCAGCATGTGTGCGGGGGGAAACGCCATCCCGTCCGTTCGAGGCAGCCGCGAGTGGAAAAGACAGAGTTGCGGCCCGCCCATGGCACCAATCGTTCCGCGGTGCACCTGGATACGGGTACCGCAATCCCACCTGCAACGGCGACCCTCTCCCGGCGTGCCCGGGAGCGGGTTCTCGCTTCGGCGCGCGGCCGCGCAACGGCAGGCACGTCCCGGAGGACAGGATCACCGCCCGTGCGCAGGAGGGCGTGCAGCCCGTCCCGCATCGATGGACGGCCAGGGGCCGGCACCATTCGCGCGGATCGCCCCGGGACGAGGCCAATGCAGGGCAACGATTCAGTGCACCAGCGCCCCTCCGACGTCCTGTGCGACCTGGTCAACACTGGAGCTGGCGCGACCGATTGACTTTTCCGGCGCCAGACCATTGTATGGCAGCGTCCGGAAGCGGTTCACGCGCCTACCAAGGAGGAGCCCGTGGCCTGTACAGCGCTGTCCTTCACCGGCATCACGCCGACCGTCATGAGCTGCTGCGTAAAGGCGGCCAACTCGCGCGGCGCCAGCATCCCCGACCCCCCGCCGCCTTCCGGCCAGGCGACGGTGGGTTCCTTCACCTTCACCTGGAAGTACGACACGAGCGCCCAGACGGCGACCGTGCAGTGCACCGACAAGCCGTTCTACGTTCCCTGCGCCCTCCTCAACAGCGCGCTCAAGAGCACCGTCACCGGGTGCGGCGGCAAGGCCGGCTGACGCGGCCGTGCGGGCGGCACCCTGGCCGGACCGGGAGGGCGCACGGTGCGGCAGGTGCCTGCGCCCACGCCCTTCCACCCCGTCCCGCGCATGGAGCCTGCGTCTGCACGATGGGGATCACGCGGACGGCGAGCGGCCTTGCGTGGACCCCCGTCCTGCAAACAGATTGGGCGACTTTTCCTGGTGCAGCACGCCCTCTCCAGAACCTCGGAACCGCCGCCGGATGAGCAGGACTTCCAGCCGCAAGGCCGCCGGGCCCCACACGCCCAGCGTGACGCCGGTGTTCCCCCTGATCCTCCTGGAGACCATGCGCGACATGGACCGGCCGGAGGAGGTGCTGGAAGGCGAGAACCTGGCCGCCAGCATGCCCCGGCGGCTGGGGCTGAGCGACGTGGTGTACCTGCAGATCCACAAGTTCCGGGAAGAGACGAAGAAGAAGAGCCTGCAGAGCCCCGCCACCGTGGAGGACCTGATTCGCCTGGTGATCCGCCGCCCCGACGCCGACGAGATCTTCGAAGAGGCCGGACGCCGCGTGGCCCGCCGCGCCTGGAGCGAAAAGTCCGCCGCCGCGCGGCGCTGGCTGCGGCTGATGCCGTCGGGAATGCGGCTGCGCGCCGCGGCGAAAGGGGCGCGCAGGCTGATGGCGGAGATGGCGGGGAACGCGGAGCTGGAAGTGGTGGCGAGGCCCTTTCTGCTGCGCCTGCGCGGCTCGCTCACCAGCAGCGCGGACCCGGGCGGCGCGGCGTGCGCCTTCTACACCGGCGTGCTGGCGGAGCTGATGACGCAGTACACCGGCCGCCGCCACTCCGCGCAGCACTCCGTCTGCGAAGCGCGCCGCGGCGACGCCTGCGAGTGGACCGCCCTGGTCGCCGG
Organism: Longimicrobium sp.; assembly: GCA_036260235.1. Lineage (GTDB taxonomy): Bacteria > Gemmatimonadota > Gemmatimonadetes > Longimicrobiales > Longimicrobiaceae > Longimicrobium. Next base: position 1,420 of record DATAAG010000949.1, on the reverse strand, counting down.
CTGAACAGGATCGCCTGACACGGAGTCGGCAGAGTCAGCGGAGGGGTGGAATCTCACCTCTGCCGGCTCTGCCGATTTCGTGTGAGGCTGATCCGTCTGCTCCCGGAGCCGTCCAGCCGGGGCCGGGATCAATCCTCCTCCGGCCCGCAGACCTCGTCCAGGTCCTCCACCCCCGCCTCGCGGAACAGCTTGCGCCGGATCCGGCGGTCGTAGAGCGCCCACTTGAGCTCCTGCCCCTCGGGATCGTCCTCGTCGCCCTTCAGGAAGCCCAGCGGGATCTCGAACCCGCCCGCGCGGCTGCGCCCGCCGCCGTACGGCCGCCCGCGCAGGTCCTCGCCCAGCGCCTCGCGAAGGAACAGGTCCACCTGCATGGTGGAGCTGAGCGTGCGCAGGCTTCCCGTCACCACCTCGCGCCCGTCCTCCTCCCCCAGCAGCCCGTAGACGATGGAGGTGTGGACGTTCTCCTCCGTGAGCAGGAAGTCCGCGGCCACGGGAATGGAGTCGCGCTCCGCCCAGCGCACGTATCCCACCCCCGCGATGGAAAAGCCGTTGCGCACCGTGCGGTTGTGCAGCGCCCGCTCGATCACCCGCAGCGTGCCCCGCGACTTCTGCACGCACAGCACCTTCTCCAGCAGGTCCGCGTCGATGAAGCGGCTCAGGTACGCCGCCGCCTGGTACTCCGGCGCCCGCGCCCGGACGAACCCGTCCGTCTCGCTGTGCAGGCCGTGCATCAGCGCCGTCGCCAGCCGCTCGTGCTGGTCCTTGCCCGGCTCCAGCCGCAGCAGCGCGCCGCTGGCCAGGTACTCCGCGAAGATGGTGGCCGCGGCGCCCAGCGGCCGCACGTCGGAGAAGATGGGGTCCAGCACGTCGTCGGGGTCGTGGTGGTCCACCACGGCCAGCGTGGGCACCCCCGCCGCCTTCAGCAGGTCGGTGAGGTGCGTGGTGGAGCCCTGGTTGTCCACGAAGACGGCGGCCGAGTAGCCGGCCAGGTCCATCCCCGGCTCGTACTCGCGGACGGGAATCTCCAGCAGGTTCACCAGCGCGCGGTTCTCCGCGTGGCTGATCTGCCCGTCGTAGACCAGGTCGGCCTCGATGTCGTACCGCCGGGCGATCTCGCGGTACGCCATGCCGCACGAGATGGCGTCGGGGTCGGGAAAGTCCTGCAGCGCCACGATGTGCCGCTCCCCGCGGCGCGCCTCCAGCAGCCGCGCCAGCTCCGCCGCGCGGTCGGCGCTGGTCTCCCGCGACGGCCCGTGCGGCTCCGAGGCGAGCTCCAGGGCGGTACCCGGCCCCATCTCCTGCGACATGCGGCGTGCCTCCGGTTGGATGGTACGCAGCGTCTGGTTGGAAAGGCCGTGCCACAGGGACGGACAGGGCGTGAGTGCGTGAGTGAGTGAGTGCGTGAGTGCGTGAGTGCGTG
>DATAAG010000948.1:0-15738 GCA_036260235.1 Longimicrobium sp. | reverse complement strand
CGGGGGGCGCGCGCGGCGGGAAATTCACGGTCGCGGCGCCGCGGGGGGTTGCGCGGGGCGGGTGTCCGTTTTATTCACATGGGGCAGCGTGCACAGCCACGGCGGCGAAAGCCCCCGGATGCCGCAGCCCCCGTGAGACGGCGGGCGGCCCAAGGCGGGCCGGCCCGCGCCTGCCGGTAAACGGGTTTTCCCGAACTCCGGCACCCGTGCCACGGCGGGAACACGGGACCGGCCCAACGGTTGCGCCAATTCGAGACTCTCTTTACCTTCCGATTGTGCACCTGCACAGGGTGGCAGTTCGTCGGGCCTTCCGGCCCGGCGTCTCCCGGACGACCGTTCCGAGGTTCCCCCGACCCTGAAGTACGCCGCACCCGTCCGCGCCCAGCTCAAGACGCGGCGAGCCTGCTCGCCCTTACCCCCAACGCAGACCAGCCCCGGGACCCATGGGAAATGCGCTGAACCTTACCGGCCTCGCCCTCACTTCGGAACAGGGCAAGTGGAAGAGGACGGCAAGGAAGCTGGCAGATGACGTGCTGGCCAAGAACGCCGAGGCCATCGACCGCGAGGGCCGCTTTCCGCACGAGAACATTCGCGCCATCGCCGACGCGGGGCTGCTGGCCATCCCCGTGAGCAAGGAGCAGGGCGGCCCCGGCGGCAGCATCCTCAGCACCGTCTTCGTGGTGGAGGAGCTCGCCCGCGGCTGCGCCAGCACCGCCATGTGCTACACCATGCACATGAGCGCCGTACCGCTCATCGCCGCGCTGGTGGGAGACTCGCAGAACGGGCAGCGGGAGAAGTTCCTGGACCCCCTCCTGCGGGGCGAGCTGTTCCTGAGCGTGGCCATGACGGAGCCGGGGTCCGGCAACCGGCTGTGGCACATGGACAGCTTCGCGGTGGAGGAGGAGGACCACTACCTCATCGACTCCTTCAAGTCGTTCAGCACCAGCGCCGGCGCCAGCGACTACTACCTGGCCCCCCTGCGCGCCAACGAGAACGTGGGGCCCAACGACCTCAGCCTCTTCCTGATCCCGGCCAGCGACCCCAACGTCAAGCCCATCGGCGTGTGGGACGGGATGGGGCTGCGCGGCAACAGCAGCCGTCCCGTGCACTTCGACAAGGTGAAGGTGCCCAAGGAGAACCGCCTGGGCGACCCCCTCTGCGGGCTGTCGATGCTCTTCTCCTACTGCATGCCCATCTACCAGGTGGGGCTCGCGGCCGTGTACCTGGGGCTGGCGCAGAGCGCGCTGGACGCCGCCATCGCGCACGTCAAGAAGCGCATCCACAGCGACACCAAGTCGGCGCTCAGCACGGTGGAGACGGTGCAGCGCTACGTGTCGGAGATGTACGTGCGGCTGGACCAGGCGCGCCACCTGGTCTACCGCGTGGCCGGCCTGGCCGACAACGCCATGGTGCTCTTCGAGGAGCTGCGCAGCGCGGGGCTGCTGGACGAGGTGATCCGCGAGAACCCCGACGATCCCTTCTTCATCGAGTGCGCGGAGGTCAAGATCGCCGCGTGCGAGATGGCCACCTTCGTGGCGCACACCGCCCTGCAGGTCTGCGGCGGCTCCGCCTACCGCAAGGGGCACCCCACCGAGCGGGCGTACCGCGACGCGCGCGCCGGCTCGGTGATGGGCCCCTCCGACGACGCGCTGAAGCTCATCATGGGGCGGCAGCTGCTCGGCATTCCTCAGCCCTGGGAGTTCTGAAGAGATGACGACGACGAGCGTAGAGACCGAACTGTTCCGCACGCTGAACGACTTCCGCGAGCGCTTCAACACCAACCCGCGGGTGCAGAAGCTGATCGTGGGGTGGGAGCGCAACATCCTGGTGGACGCCATGGACACCGGCGAGCAGCACACGCTGGTCGTCAAGGACATGCAGATGTCCGAGGTGGTGCCGGGGCTGGACGAGAGCAACGAGACCGTGCACCTGCAGGCCGAGGAGGCCCTGCTGATCGACATGTTCGCCGGGCGCAACAAGCCGGCGGCCATGCTGATGGACGGCGTGCTGGCCGTGTTCTCGTCGGACAAGGACAAGGTGAAGCTCGAGGCGCTGGCGATGGTGATCTGGGGCATCTAGCCCCAGGCCGGCAGGTCCGGGGCATCCCGCCCCGGCACAACCGCGGAGAAGGGTTGCAGGCGTGAAGCAGCGCGGCGAGTTCCTGTTCTACGTGTCGGTGGGCGCCGGGATGGCGCTCGCCACCATCTCCTTCACCATGCTGTCGGGGCTCTTCGAGGCGGCCTCCGGCGGGTGGGTGGTGCTGGGGATGGTGCTGGGTGGGGTGATGTGCGGCGTGATCGCCGCCTCGGTGGGCGAGCTGGCCGGGATGTTCCCCTCCGCCCCCGGCATCCGCACCTACCTGAAGGCGGCGTTCGGGAACCGCCCCTCGCTCTTCCTGGTCCACCTGTACCTGATCTTCCTGGTCATGATCGCCGGAGCGGAGAGCTACCTCTTCTCCCTGGTGGTGGAGCAGGTGGCCCCCGGGCTGCCGCACATGGCGGTGATCCTGGTGCTGCTGGGCAGCGTGGTGCTGGTGAACCTGTACGGGCTGGAGCTGCCGCGGAACGTGCAGATGGTCACCGCGTTCGTCCTGCTGGGCATCCTCTGCGTCACCGGCATCGCGGGGATCCTGGCCGGCGGCCCCGCCGCGGGCGGCGGCCCGGCGCCCGAGGGGCTGGGGCTCTCCGGCTCCCCGGGGCTCCTCCCCCTGGTGGCGACGATGGCGATCTTCCTGTACGTGGGCTTCGAGTGGGTCACCCCGCTGGGGCTGCGCCCCAACGCGTACGAGCGCCCCATCCCGCTGGCGATGCTGACCGCCATCCTGGCCAACGTGGTGGCGTGCGGCCTCTTCGCCTCGGGGATGGCGACCACCATGCCCCGCGAGGCCATCACCGCCACCTTCATCCCCCAGGTGCCCTACCTGGGCGGGCTGCTGGGGCGCGCGGGGGTGTGGCTGGCGGTGGGGGTGTCGTGCATGGCCTGCATCAGCACCTTCAACGCGGGGATCATGGGAAGCTCGCGGCTGATCTTCGCCCTGACCCGCGAGTCGCTGCTGCCGAAGTGGGCGGGGACCATCAACCCCGAGACGGGCGCCCCCCGCGGCGCCGTGCTCTTCATGGGCGCCCTGGCGGCCGTCTCCGCCACCCTGGTGGTGGCGCTGGACGCCCCGCTGCTGGCGGCGCTCATCGGCTCCGCCATCATCGCCTTCGTCTACGCCGCCTTCATGCTGGCGGTGCTCCGCCTGCGCAGGCTGAAGCCGGCCGGCCGCCGCCCCTTCCGCACCCCGCTTCCCGCGGGGGTGCAGTGGGCGTTCGCCGGGGTGCTGCCGCTGCTGGGGGTGGGCACGCTCTTCGAGCTGGAGGAGCAGTACCCCTGGCAGGCCGTGGCCGGATTCCTGCTCGCGCTGGCCGCCGCCGCCCTGCTTACCCGCTGGTCCGAGGCGCTCAGCCGCCCCGCCGCCGCCCCGGCGGCGCGGGCGGTGCCCGAAGAAGCCAAGTCGCTCACCTAGCCCGAGACTTTCCGCGTGTCCGTGATCTCCCCATCCCCGCCCGCGCTCAACGGCGCGGCACCCCCCGCGGCGGACGACGCCGCACCCCCCGCCGACTACGGCACCTACTGCCGTCCCGGCCTGGCCCCGCTGCTGGAGGCGGTGGGGCTGGACGTGGCGTACGTGGCCGGCGAGGGCGACCGCCTGTGGCGCGAGGTGGACGGCCGCACGGTGGAGGTGCTCGACTTCGTTGGCGGCTACGGCACCACCCTCTTCGGCCACAACCACCCGGAGCTGGTGGAGGAGGCGCGCCGGCTGCTGGGGATGCGGCTTCCCATCATGGTCCAGGGGAGCTACCGCACCGGCGCCGCGGAGCTGGCCCGGCGGCTGTGCGAGCGGCTGGGCGACGACTACGTGGTCACCTTCACCAACTCCGGGACGGAGGCGGTGGAGGCGGCGCTCAAGCACGCGCGCCTGGAGACGGGGCGCTCGGAGTTCTGGGCCGTGAAGGGGGCGTTCCACGGCAAGACGCTGGGCGCGGTGCAGCTGAGCCCGTCGTACGGGCCGGCGTTCCAGGGGCTGGGCCCCGCCGTGCGCCACCTGGACCCGTGGGACCCCGCCTCGTGGGAGGCGGAGGAGCCCCACGCGCCGCGCATGGCCGCGGCCTTCCTGGAGCCGGTGCTGGGCGAAGGCGGGGTCAAGCCGCTCCCGGCGGACTTCCTGGCCTGGCTGCAGGGCGTCTGCCGGCAGCACAAGGTCCCCGTGGTGGCGGACGAGATCCAGACCGGGATGGGGCGCTGCGGCGCCGTGCTGGCCTCGCACCGGCTGGGGCTGGACCCCGACTACGTGTGCCTGGCCAAGGCGCTGGGCGGCGGGATCGCCAAGATCGGCGCGCTGCTGGTCAAGCGCTCGCACTACGTCCCGCACTTCTCCGTCATCCAGACCTCCACCTTCGCCGAGGACGAGTACACCTCGCGGGTGGCGCTCAAGGCGCTGGAGGTGGCGGAGCGCGACCGGCTGCCGGAGCGCGCCGCCGCCACGGGCGCCTGGCTGCGCGAGCGGCTGGAGGCCCTGCGCGCGGCGTATCCCGACGTGCTGAAGGAGGTGCGGGGGCTGGGGCTGATGATCGGCCTGGAGTTCCAGGACCTCTCCGACTCCCCCAGCAACATGCTGCGCCTGCTGTCGCAGCACCGCTACCTGGTTCCCTTCGCCGCCTCGTACCTGCTGAACGTGCACCGGGTGCGGCTGCTGCACACCCTGTCGCAGCCCTTCACCCTCCGCATCCAGCCCTCCGCCTACGTGAGCCGCGACGACTGCGGGCGGCTGCTGGCGGCGCTGGAGCAGCTGGTGCAGGCGCTGCGCGCCCGCGACGTGGCGCACCTGACGGCCCACCAGGTGGGGCTCCCCCCCGCCCCGGTGGTCCCGGTGGAGGTGCGGAAGCCCAGCCGCGAGGCGCCCGCCGGGACGCGCCGGGTGGCCTTCATCGGCCACATCCTCCTCCCGGAGCACGTGGCCCAGTGGGACCCGGGGCTGGGCCGCTTTCCCGTGGACGACGCGGCGCAGCTGCTCACGCGCACCTCGCGCTTCGTGGGGCCCACCATCTTCAACCAGTTCAACGTCCGCTCCACCACGGGGAAGGACGTGCACCTCACCTTCATCGGGCTGAACCTGTCCGCGGCGCAGATCCTGGAGCACCGGCGCTCCGGCGAGTTCCGCTGGATCATGGACCAGATCGAGGAGGCCGTGGCCATGGCCCGCGACCTGGGGTGCAACGCGGTGGGGCTGGGGGGCTACACCTCCATCGTCTCCGCCAACTGCATGCGGGTGCGCACCACGGGGATCGGGCTGACCTCCGGCAACGCGCTCACGGTGGGGATGGCGGTGCGGGGGATGCAGGCGGTGGCGGCCGAGCAGGGAATCGACCTGCGCACGGCGTCGCTGGGCGTCGTGGGCGCCGGCGGCAACACCGCCAGCACCCTGGCCATGCTGCTGGCGCCGGAGGTGGCGGAGCTGGTGCTGATCGTCCGGCGCACCGATTCCATCCGGGTGGAGCGGCTGATGGCCGAGGTGCAGGCGGAGGTGCCGGGGGTGCGGGTGCGGCTGAGCGACGACATGCACGAGCTGCGGCGCTGCCAGCTCATCGCCTGCGCCAGCAACGCGCCGGAGCCGCTCATCTACCCGGAGCACCTGGGGCGCGGCCCCATCGCCATCTGCGACATCTCCGCGCCCAGCGACGTGGACGCCAGCGTGCGGCGGGAGCGGCCGGACGTGGCGGTGTTCGACGGCGGGATCGTGCAGCTGCCCCGCAACCCCGACTTCTACATCGCCGGGCTGCCCCTGAAGGAGGGGCACGTGTTCGCCTGCATGGCCGAGACGATCCTGATGGGGCTGGAGGAGACGGACGGCCACGGCTCGTACGGCCGGATCGAGCCGGCCCAGGTGCGCCAGACGCTGCAGTGGGCGGACCGGCACGGCTTTACCCTGGCCGTGGACCACCGGGCGTGACCAGGAGCACGGCATTGCTGACGCGCGACTCCCGCCTTCCCCCCGGCCCGCGCTGGACGCCGCTGGGGCAGCTCCTTCCCCTGCGCCGCGACATGATCGGCTTTCTGGCCGAGATGAAGCGCCAGTACGGGGACTACGTCTTCTTCAACATCGGGCACCTGAAGTGCTGCCTGATCGGTGAGCCCGAAGGGGTGCGCACCGTCCTGGTGACCAACCAGAAGAACTTCGTGAAGGGGCGGCCGCTGGAGCTGGCGCGCGAGCTCCTGGGCGAGGGGCTGCTGACGGCTGAGGGCGAGCACCACCTGCGGCACCGGCGGATGATCCAGCCGCTGCTGTACCGCTCGCGCCTTCCCGGCTACGCCGACGCCATGGTGGAGAGCGCGGCGGCGGTGGACCGGCGCTGGCAGGACGGCCAGACGCGGGACATCATGGTCGACATGTCGGACCTGGCGCTGGTCATCAGCGGCAAGACCATGTTCGGCGCCGACGTGAGCGGCGAGGTGCGCGAGATCTCCACCTCGCTCACCGCGGCCATGCGGCTCTTCACCCGCGTGACCGTCCCCTTCTCCGAGTACCTGATCCGCCTGCCCCTCCCCAGCAGCGTCCGCTTCTACCGGGCGCGCGCGCGGCTGGACGCCACCATCTACCGGCTCATCCGCGAGCGGCAGAAGCTGGGGACGGACGGGGGCGACCTCCTTTCGCTCCTGCTGGGCTTCAGCGGCGACCGCCAGGAGCGGCTGCCGGACCCGGAGATCCGCGACGAGGCGCTCATCTTCCTCCTGGCGGCGTTCGACACCACGGCGCTCTCCCTCACCTGGACCTGGTACCTCCTCTCCCAGCACCCGGAGGTGGAGGCCAGGCTGCACCAGGAGCTGGACACGGTCCTGGGCGGCCGCCTGCCCACCTGGGCGGACATGGGGCAGCTGGTCTACACGCAGAAGGTGGTCAAGGAGGTGCTGCGCCTCTACCCCCCCGGGTACCTGCTGGCCCGGCGCGCCCAGAACGCGTTCGAGGTGGGCGGCTATTCGCTGCCGAAGGGGACGCTCACGCTGATGAGCCCCTTCCTGATGCAGCGCGATCCCCGCTGGTTCCAGGAGCCGGAGCGCTTCGACCCGGACCGCTGGGCGACGCACGATCCGCATCACGAACCCCGCTACACCTACTATCCGTTCGGCGGCGGGCCCCGGCTGTGCATCGGGGACGGCTTCGCGTGGGCGGAGGTCACGCTGGTGCTGGCGACGCTGGCCCAGCGGTGGCAGCCGCGGCTGGTGCCCGGCCATCCCGTGGAGCTGTGGCCCCTGCTGAACCTGCGGCCGCGGCACGGGATGCGGATGACGCTGCACGCGCGGCACCCGGCGCGGGTGCAGGCGGCGTAGCCCCTCCCCCGGTCCCCCCCTCCCCGCACGAACTGCGTGCGGAGAGGGGGAGAAAAGCGGGGCCGCAGGGGCGGCCGAAGTTCTCCTCCACGCGGCGCGCCCGGCGGGCGGGCGGCCACTGGTTTCCCGATGGAGGCGACGGCGATGAGCAATTCCGAAAACGCGGCGCGGTTCCTGGCCAGCGAGACGCACTTCGCGGACGTGGACGGCGCCCGGCTGGCGTACCGGCGGTTCGGCGGCGGCCCGCCGCTGGTGATGGTGCACGGCTGGCCGGTGTGGGGCTTCACCTTCCGCCACCTGCTGCCGCTGCTGGAGCCGTACTTCGACTGCATCGTCGTGGACCTGCCCGGCTGCGGCGCGTCGCCCTGGGAGGGGGTGAAGGACTGGAGCATCGAGGGGCGCAGCCGGCTGATCGCGCGCTTCTGCGAGGTGCTGGGGCTGGACCGCTACTTCATGCTGGCGCAGGATACCGGCGCCACCCTGGCCCGCTACATCGCGTTCTGGCACCCGGAGCGCTTCCGCGCGCTCATCGTGCTGAACACGGAGGTCCCCCACCACCGCCCCAAGTGGATCCCCGTTTACCAGAAGCTCCTGGCGCTGCCGGGGAGCGAGCCCCTCTTCATGGCCTCCATGAAGTCGCGCGCGCTCACCCGCTCGCCCCTGACCTTCGGCGGGTGCTTCTGCAACCTGGACCTGATCGAAGGCGACTTCCGCAGGCACGTCATCGACCCGATGGTGAAGTCCAAGGGGTGGGTGCACGGGCAGGCGCTCACCCTGCGGGGGATCAACTGGAGCGCGGTGGACCGGCTGGAGGAGATCCACCCGCAGATCCGCGTGCCCACGCTGGTGGTGTGGGGAACGGACGACCTGTACTTCCCGATCGACGAAGGCCGCAAGGTGGCGGCGCAGATCCCCGGCGCGAAGCTGGTGGAGGTGCCGGGGACGAAGCTGCTGCTGCACGAGGAGAAGCCCGGCGACGTGGCGCGGGCGGTGCTGGACTTTACCCAGGGGATGCGCACGACGTGATGCCGCTCACCACCATCGAGCAGGACTACCGCACCGAGGTGGTCCGCAAGACGATCCACCTGACGGGGTTCGCGATCCCGTGGATCTACTACTACGTGGACCGCCCCTTCGCCGTCGCGGTGCTCATCCCGTTCACCGTGGCGGCGCTGGTGATCGACTTCGGCCGCCGCGGCGACGGGGCGTTCGCGCGGTGGTTCGGCACCTGGCTGGGTCCCATCCTGCGCGAGAAGGAGAAGGGCGAGCAGCGCACGCTGCACGCGCTGACCTGGTTCTTCATCGTCAGCACGGTGATGGTGGCGTTCACGCCCCGGTACGTGGCCATCCTGAGCATCTCCATCATGCTCCTGGCCGACGCGGCGGCGGCGCTGGTGGGGCGGAAGTACGGGCGGCACAAGGTGGGGGGACGCAGCCTGGAGGGGAGCGCGGGCTTCTTCCTGGCGGCGCTGGTGATCGTGGCCGTCACGCCGCGCGTCGAGGGGCGGCCGGGGGAGTGGGCCATCTGCGCTCTGGCCGCGCTGGTGGGGGCGGTGGTGGAGCTGGTGTCGCAGGATCCGCTGGAGGACAACGTCACGGTGCCGCTCAGCATCGGCTTCACCCTGTGGCTGGGGTACGCGCTGGCCTATCCGGGGATGGACCTGAACGCCTACGGGCTGGTGCGATGAGCGGCGTGGCCGAGGGCACCGGCACCGCGGTCTCGCCGTCGCTCGCCTTCCGGGGGGTGATGAGCCGCTTCGCCTCGGGGGTCACGCTGGTGTGCGCGCGGCGGGGGGAGGCGGTGCACGGGCTGACGGTGAGCTCGTTCTGCTCGGTGTCGCTGGACCCGCCGCTGATCCTGGTGTGCCTGCGGCGCGACGGCTACTGCCACGACTTCATCGTGGAGGCGGGCTCCTTCTCGGTGAACGTGCTGGCGGCCACGCAGGAGGACGCCGCCCGGCGGTTCGCGGACGCGCGCCTGTCGCCCGCGCAGCGCTTCGAGAACCTCGCCTATCGCGCGGAGGCGACGGGCGCGCCGGTGCTGGCGGATGCCATCGCCTGGCTGGACTGCCGCATCGCGTCGGTCTACCCCGGCGGCGACCACAGCATCGTGGTGGGCGAGGTGGTCACCGCGGGGCAGAACGGCCCGGACCCCGCGCTGGTCGTCTACGGCCGCCAGTACGTCCCCATCGGGTGATGGAGTGATGGAGTGATGGAGTGATGGAGTGATTGGAGTGATGGAGTGATGGCGATGGGGTGACACGGTAACAGCGGGAGGACGCGGAGGAGAACCCTCGGCGTCCTCTGGTCTTTTGCCGTAGAAGCATGCTCCGCGCGAGCGCCCCCTCCGGGCTCGCAAGGCTCGCCCACCTCCCCCAAAAGGACTGCCAAAAACCCTGGGGGAGGTTGAACTTCGATCCCGCTTCGTCAGACATCGCGCTGCGTCCGCCGTGGGGCCCCTCCCCCCGGCCCCCTCCCCGCTCGTTCCTCGCGGAGAGGGGGAGGAACTGCAACTGCGGATCACCGATCGGGGCGATCCACCGACCGAAACCTGGGGTGTATCCCCTCTCCCGCGCAGTTTGCGGGAGAGGGTGCGGCGCCAGGCCGCGGGTGAGGGTCCCGCCGGGTGAGGGCCCCGCCGGGTGCGGGCTCGGCGGGTGAAGGCAAACAAGAGTCTCGCGCGCGCGTGCGTTGCGCCTTACCTTGTGCGGGAGCCTCGCGGCGGCCGATCGTCCGCCGTGCCTTCCCCGCCGGTTCCGCTGGTCCCATCCACCGCCCGGATGCACGCCCCCGCGGCGTTCGTCGTCCCGCCACCTTCCATGCGCGGAGGTTTCCACCATGCTGGTCGTACTTTCCGATCTGCACTTCGTGGCAGAACAGCACGAGATCATCCCGCGCGACGACGGCCCGCCGATCGGGCGCAGGCGCAACCTGCCCCCCGAGGCGTTCACGCAGTTCATCCGCGGGATGGCGGAAGAGGCGGTCCGCAACGGCACCGGCCGCGCGGGCGGCGCCGACGGGACGGAGCAGCTGGACCTGGTGCTGGCGGGGGACATCTTCGAGGTCACGCGCACCATCCTCTGGTGCGACTACGACTGTCCGCCCATGCCCTACGAGGACCCGCCGACCCCCGGCTCGGAGCTGGAGCGGCGGGTGCTGCACGTGCTGAACGAGATCGCGGCGGACGACCGGGTGAAGAAGACGCTGGCGATCTTCCGGCTGCTGGCGGCGGGCAAGTACACCATCCGCGTGGGCAGGGAGGTGGAATTTCCCGCGGACCGGGTGGTGATCCACTACCTGACCGGCAACCACGACCGCGTCTGCAACGCCACGCCCGCCATTCGCGCCTGGGTGCGCAACGCGCTGGGCATGGAGCAGAGCGACGAGCCGTTCCCCAACCAGATCCTCTTTCCCGAGCCGGCGGCGCTGGTGCGCCACGGGCACGAGTACGACCCGCGGGCCTTCGGCATGGACTTCACCAACGTGGACGTCCTTCCCGATCCCATCCCGGCCAGGGCGTACGAGGAGAACGGCTTCGGCGACTTCGTGACCATCGAGATCGCCTCGCGGCTTCCCTGGGAGCTGCGCCGGATGCACGGGGTGGAGAAGATCAAGCAGGACCCGCTCCTGCGCCACGTCTACGAACGCCTGCTGGAGTTCGACGACGTACGGCCCCAGTCGTACCTGCTCGACTTCCTGCTCACGGATCCCAACTTTCGCGGGCGGGAGAACCAGGCCTGGGCGGTGATCGAGCCGCTGCTGCGCCGGGTGCTGGGCCGGCTGGCCGGTCACCGGTGGATGCACCGGTGGATGATGCGGCGGCGAATGGTCCTGGCGCTCATCCTCCTGCGCATGCGCCTGTGGCGGATGACGCGGCGCATCCCCTCCAGCCTGATGCGCAGGCTGCTGGCCGCGGGGAAGACGCCGCCGCCGCCGGTGGCGTTCGCGGCCAAGGAGCCGGCGCTGCGGAGCGGCCGCGCGCGCTACGTGATCGCGGGGCACACGCACAACCCCGCGGTGGAGCTGGCCGTGGCGGACGATGAGGGCGGGCGCTACTACGTGGACACCGGCACCTGGCGCAACCGCATTCCGGTCGCGCCGGGGAACTCGGGGTTCGGGCGGCTCAAGGCGCTCACCTACGTGATCGTCTACGGGCCCAAGGAGGACCCGGGCGAGACCGCGGGCGGGCCGTCGCTGGGCTCGTTCGACTACTGGACGGGCTTCACGCAGCGGTTCCCGGCGGAGCAGCGGGACCGGCGCCCCGCCGCCGCGCCGGCTGCCGCCGCGCAGCGCGAGCCGGCGGCGATCGGGTGACGAGTGCGTGAGTGCGTGAGTGCGTGAGTGTCCGTCCCGGCGTCCTTCAGAGCAAGGTAAACCCGCCGCCGGGTAAGCCAGAAGCCCCGTCCCGGCGCCGCTGACGCGGCCGCCGAGACGGGGCTTCGGCTGCAACAGCGAACAGCGTCGCGCTTCGCGCGGACCCCCTCACCCCCGGCCCCTATCCCGCAAACTGCGCGGGAGAGGGGAGGACCGATCCCCTCGCACGAAACGGTCATCCTGAGGGAGGCGCCGCACCGATCTCGTGCACGCCGTGATCCCCGGGCGCCGACCGAAGGATCTACTGCCCAACCCGGGAATCGGCCTCTCTACGCCGCCGCGGCCGTCTCCTCCGTCGCGCCGATCTCGCGCAAAGCGAGGCCGCGGGTGGTGACGAGGGCGGCGCCGGCATCCATCCACCGGGCCAGGCTCTCCGCCTCCTTCTCGATTCCCAGCCCCCAGGTGGCGTCGGTGACCAGGGTGACGGGGATGGCGCGCGCGGGATCCAGCATTCCCTCCAGCGCGCCCTTGACGCACACGTCCCGCGCCACGCCGATCATCACCACCTCCAGCGGCGCGCCCAGCCGGTCGCGGAGCGCGCGGAGGAACGCGTCCGCCGCGGGGTTACCCTCGAACACGCTGAAGCGGGACTTCTGGATGAACACCGGCCGCCGCTCGTCCACCGCCCGGCGGGCGGCGTCGCGCGCGTCGGCGTCGGTGGCCTCGCGGGGAAGGACGATGGGGTTCGCGGGGCGGATCTCTTCGATGACCCATGCGCCCTCGCGCTCGGCGGGGTCGGGCGAGAGGCCCATGCAGTGCGGCGGATAGGTGCCCTTCGACGCGTCGGGGGCCACGGGATCGATCTCCGCGTCGTCGTGGGCGTGCCAGTCGCCGGTGTAGACGACGGCGTCGCAGTTGGCGCGCATCCACTCCACCGCGCGGACGAGCGCGGGGACGATCTGCGTGGCGCCGCGGTCGCTTCCGTCGTCGAACAGGTCGTGCACGTAGAGCCGCCCGCCGCGCTCCGGCGGCAGCATGAAGTCGTTCTGCACGTCCACGATCCACCCGATGCGGGCGGTGCTCCCGCGCAGCGCCGCTGGATTTTTCATATCCGCCATCCTCGTGTGATCACGCACGCTTCCGTCCAGGCGATCGAAATCGCGGCTACAACGTCACGCAGTCTGCCGGCGCGGACTGCATGGGTAAGATCGCGCTGACACCCCGGGCCACCAGGTGGGGCGAGTAGATTCCTCGGTCGGCGCCCGGGATCCTGCCCCACGCCGGCATCACGCGGCGCCTCCCTCGGAATCGCAGCCTCGCGCGATACGCACGCCCCATCACTCCATCACTCCATCACTCCATCACTCCATCATTCCATCACCCCATCACTCCATCACTCCATCACTCCATCACCTCCCCGCCCGCTCCCACTCCACCCGCACCAGCCGAGGGTTCGCGCGGAAGGTGCGGCCGACCTTGCCCTCCAGCTTCCCATCCACGCGCACCAGGTCGGCGGTGAAGTCGAAGTCGGTGAGCAGGCCGCTGTCGCCGCGGCTGTGGCCCAGCAGGCTGCTGCCCACGCCGTACGCGGTCGCCGGGACGCCTTCCTTTTCGAACTGCCGGATCTTGTGCGGCGTGAACCCGCCGCTCACCACGATGCCGACGTACTGGAAGCCCTCCGCGTCCAGCGCCGCGCGCATCTTGCGGACGAGGTGCGCGTTCACGCCGGTGAGCTTGGCCCGCCCCCACGCCTGCGGATCGCCGATCAGCGACGCGTCGATCAGCCGCTCGCTGGTGTCCACCCGCACCCCCGTCAGCACGCCGTCGCCGAACTCCGCGCGCATGGCCCGCGCGACGGCCAGCGAGGTCTCCACCGCGCTGTTGTCGTAGTCCACCAGGCTCATCACCTGCACGTCCGGCTCCTCCGCCTGCAGGTAGCGCGCGAACGCCAGCGTCGCCTCCACGGTGTCGCCGTTGAAGGCGGCGATCATGGCGTGCGGCATGGTCCCCACGCCGCGGGCGCCCCACCACGCACCGGCGGCGTCGCTGCTGACGCTGGCCGCGCCGCCCACCTGCGCCGCGTAGCCGTCCGGCGTCTGCACCCGCCAGTCGTCGTGCCGCGGCGCCATGAAGATGACGGGCTTGCCGCGCGCGGCCTCCACCACCGTGCGCGTGTTGCTGGCCACCAGGCTGCGCCGCGCCAGCACCCCCAGCAGCGGCGTCTCCAGGTGCGCGAAGCCCTGGTAGCGCCCCGTGACGTGCATCACCGGCTCCCAGTCGTCGTCGCCGCCCTGGTTGATGGCGTCGCCCTCCAGCAGCGTGTCCACCTCCAGCTCGCGGTAGTCGAAGCCGGGCGCCAGCTGCGACTGCAGCAGGCGCAGCGCCTCGTACACCCCCGCAAGCACCCCGCGCCGCTTGGCGAACACCTGCATGGTGACCACGGGATCGCGCCCGGCGTGGCGCAGCGTGCTGGCCGTGCGGACGAAGTAGCGGTCCGAAAGCCACCCCGTGCGGATGCGCGCATCGAACTGGAACAGCTCGCACGGAAAGCGGCCGAAGCCCTCGTGCAGCGCCTGGCGCCGCTCCCCCGGATCGTTCGCTGTGCCGCTCATCGGTCGATGGTCAGGTGCTTCCTTTGTTCTCATCATGAGAATAATCAGGCCGGTCTCCGGCGTCAAGGAGCGCGTGCGGCACCGCGGCTCGCGCTCACGCGAGGGGGAGCCACGGAAAGCGGATGGAGGTGTCCAGCCGGGCGCGCACCGCGTCGGGGAGAAAGCGGTAGACCTCCGGCGCCACCCCGGGCCCGCGCCCCAGCCGCGGCCGCCGCCGCCCCGTGCGCGCGACGATGCGCGGCGCGCGCGACTTGCCGCGGCCGCTGGGCGCCACCGCGCGGCGAAAGTTGCTGCGGTGCAGCGGCCGCCCGGCGATGGCCTCGCAGGCGGCCTGCAGCTCGTCCAGCGTGGCCTCCGGGCCGGTGAGCGCCATCAGCGCGGCGGGCGTGTACTTGATCTTGCCGCGGATGCGCCCCAGGGCGTCCGCCAGGATCTCGCGGTGGTCGAACGCCATCTCGCGTCCGAACGCCGCGTCCCGCTCCCGCGGCTCCGCCCTTCCCCACCGGTCACGCCGCGCCTCCGGGACCAGCCCCGCCTCCATCAGCAGCGCCCACCGCTCCGCCGTGCGCTCCTCGTTCCACTCCGCCAGGCCGAAGAGGTCGTGGACGCGCGCCTGCCGCGCCGCGTCCTCCCCCGCCCACGCCAGCAGCGCCGCCGCCGCATGCGAGCGGGCGCCGGCGTCGCCGCGCAGGTCCTCCCACGGCAGGTAGGCGTACACGTCCGCCCAGTGCGCCTTCGCCGCGTCGTCCGCGCCCTGCGGTGCCGCGGAGCCGTGCGGATCGTGCGTGAGCATCAGGTACGCCGCCGTCGTCACACGCGCGCCCCGGGCGATCCACTCGCCCGACTTTTCGTCGCGATACCCGGCGAACTGGCGGGGGTCGCGGCCGTTGCGGCTGTAGCTGCCCAGCGCCTCGACGAAGTCGGGCGCCTCGACCCCCGTCTCCTCGCGAAGCTCGCGGATGGCGGCCTGGCGGGTGTCGGCGTCGTCCTGCCAGTCCATGAAGCCGCCGGGCCACGCGTCCAGCCCGCGGAAGGGCTCGCCGCCGCGCTCCACCAGCAGCGCGCGCACGGTGCAGTGCGGGCCGGCGGTGTCCAGCGCCAGCGCCACCGCGTCACCGGTGACGGACTGGCGCGGATAGTCGCCGGCGTTGTACTGCACCGCCCACTCGGGAACGGGCTCGTCGACGGGGACCTTGACTTCGTCGCTCACGGCGCTGGGGACCGGGGAGGGATGCAGGGCGACATTCTCGACGCGAGAACTACGCCGCGGGGGAGGCGGTGCGCAAGGGCCGGACGCCACGGGCTGAAGCCCGCGGCTGGAAATGCCAGAAGCCCCGTCCTGGCTCGTTCCTCGCCAGACGGGGCTTCAACTGCCCGCGTCCGCACGGGGCGGTGCGCGGTCACACGTTTGCGCGCGAAGCTGAAGCCCCGTTCGGCGAGCGCA
>DATAAG010000947.1:0-2672 GCA_036260235.1 Longimicrobium sp. | reverse complement strand
GGATATTACGATTGATGTAGTGCGCAAGTGCCGTGACGGAACTGGCTGGATCCGCACAACGAGCGGGTGCGCGCCCGTGCAGCCGAGGCGCGCAGGAGCATGCGCCGCTTCCTCCGCGACCCGGAGTGGACAGACTCGTCTGTTCCAGAGGCGGCATAAGACCTATCCCAGCACCTATCCCAAGCGGTGCTGACGGCGTGAATGTCACGGCGGCGTAACCCGCTGTCGTGGCATTAGTTATGGCAGTGAAGCCAAGCCCATCTCCGCGGGTTGGATTACTGCCACGGAGTCAACGGAGTGAACGGAGTTGTTTTCCTCCGCTGACTCCGTTGACTCCGTGTGAGGCCCATCTGTTTAGACGATGAGCGTCTCCCCGTGGCGCAGGACGTGGAGGGCGTCCGGCGGCAGGCCGGCGTCCGCCCAGGCGCGGCGCAGGCGGACGGGGGGCTCCAGCGGGTCCTCGTCGGTGAGGCGGAAGGTGCCCCAGTGCATCGGCACGAAGGCGCCGCGGCCGCCCAGGTCCCGCCAGGCGCGCACCGCCTCCTCGGGGTTCATGTGCGCCGGCGCCATGAACCAGCGCGGCTCGTACGCGCCGATCGGCATCAGCACCGCGTCGAACGGCCCCAGCCGCTCCCCGATCTCCCGGTAGCCGCGAAAATAGCCGCTGTCCCCGGCGAAGTAGACGCGCCGCCCGTCCGGCGTCCGCACCGCGAACGATCCCCAGAGCCGGTCGTTGTACTCCCGCAGCCGGCGCCGCGTCCAGTGCTGCGCCGGCGCGCAGGTGACGGCGATGCGGCCCTCCCTGCGCTCCAGCCACGCCTCGTCCCACCAGTCCAGGTCGACGGTGTTGCGGATTCCCCGCGCCCGCAGCCACGCCTCGTGCCCCAGCGGCGCGATCCAGCACAGCGCCTCGCGGTGCCGCCGGTTCAGCTGCCGCACGGTCCACGTGTCCAGGTGGTCATAGTGGTCGTGGGAGAGGATGACGGCGTCGATGGGCGGCAGCACGTCCAGCGCCAGCCCCGGCGGGACGAAGCGCTTGGGGCCCATGAAGCGGAACGGCGACGCGCGGGGGCCGAAGTGCGGGTCCAGCAGCACGTTCACCCCGCCGATCTGCAGCAGGAAGCTGGCGTGGCCGATCCAGGTGATGCGGATCTCCCCCGCCGCCGCGCGGGGCCGCGCCACGTCGCTCGCCACGAGCGGGAGGGCGGAGGGAGGCGGGTTGGGCGGCAGCTGCGCGCGCATCCGCTCCCTCTGCCAGCGCAGCACGCCCCCGGAGCGCGCGTCCGGCGCCTCCAGCGGCCAGGGGATGCGGAACCTGCCGTCGGCCCCGTGGTGCGGCGGGCGATCCGTCACCGCCCGCCCGCCGCGCCCGAGATCGCCTCCCACGCCCGCTCCGCCTGCAGCAGGTGGCGGTGCTGGTGCGTGGGGAGCAGCGCCAGGGCGGAGTACACGCTGTACTTCATCGCCGGCGCGAAGGGCGAGGCGATCTTCATCCTGCTGAGCGGCAGGCCGTCCCCCTGGCGCACGAGCTCCATCTGCTCGTCCTGCAGCCGGTCGAACTCCGCGATCAGCTCCGCGCGCGGCACGTTCGATTCGGGGATGAACGCGGCGGTGGTCTTGACCTTCACCCCCCCGCCCGGCTTCTGCGAGCGCCAGAGCAGCCATCCCAGCAGGTCGTGGCGGTAGCGCGCGGGCGCCGGGCCGCCGCCGTTCGCGCGCGCCTTCGCGATCGCCTCGCGCAGGCCGGGGATGAAGGCCACGGAGGTGAGGTTCAGGTGCGCCACGCACTCCGCGGGCGACCAGCTTTGCGGCGCCGGCCGCTGCGTCCAGCGGTCCTCCGGCACCGCCGCCGCCAGCCGGTGCAGCCGTTCGCGCGCGGAGCGAAGGTCATCGATCAGTGCCTGCAGCTGCGCGTTCATCGCGTCTCCTGGTTGGGGAACACACGCCTGCCCAGCCCCTAAGCTGCGCCGAGCCCGCTGACGCCGCCATCCTCCAGATTCCCCACGCGCCGTGGCGAGATTCCCCACCTGCACCCCGGGCGGGATCGTCCCCGCCCTCCCCGGGCGAGCTGCTCGCGCCGGGAAGCGCAGGGTCCTTCATCGCGGACCGCGGCGCCAGCCCCGTCGCGGGACCGGTGGTCCCCGGCGCCGGAAGGAGCCCTTCTCCCGGGGACCGCCGCCGCGGACCCCGGCCGGCGCGAGGCCGACGCCATCAGTTTCTGGAAAAATTTGTAAGCGCTTATAGGGACATCTTTTGTCCCCGCCGGTTTCCCCGCCGACACGCTGCGGCGCCGTTCCACCTGTCATAGAGAGGGGTTTCTGGACGTTTACGCAGGTCCACGCTTCTCCCCGTGTACCCGCTCCGGCATCCCCAGCCGTACCCGCGGGCGGCAACCCACCCACCGCACACCCACCAACCGTCCCATGCCCAGCCCGTTCACCGGCAGGCCGCGCGCGCCGCTGTTCCTTCTGCTCGCGCTGGCGACGGCGCTGGCGCGCCCCGCGGGGGCCGCGGCGCAGCAGTGCACCGAAGAGCCGTGCGAGCCGTTCGACTTCTACGCGCCCGTCGTCAGCATCTTCCCGGGCACGGGCTCCATGCCGTCCGGCGGCGTGTACGTGGAGATCAACTGGTCGGACAACTACCTCCTGAACCACGCCAGCCGGCAGATCGTC
>DATAAG010000946.1:0-7809 GCA_036260235.1 Longimicrobium sp. | reverse complement strand
GGGCTCCGTCTTTTCAACTCACGCACTCACGCACTCACGCACTCACGCACTCACCTATCGGTTTCGCCGGGTGCTCAGCATGATCGCCGCGCCCAGGCCGACGGACTGGTTGCCGGTGAGCTCGGCGTTGACCTCCCGGCTGTTCAGGTAACGCACCTCCGTCACCTGCGAGGCGGGGTACTGCCGCAGGAACTCCACCCCGCCCACCCGCTGCCCGTCCAGGAACACCCCGATGTCCAGGTTGATCCCCTGTGTCCGCGGGCTGCGCAGCCACGCGGGCTGCAGCCGCTGGATCACGTCGAAGATGGTGGTGAGCTCGGTGCGCTGGATCTCCTGCTGCGTCAGGCGGTCCGACCGGGTGCGGGGACGGTCCTCGGGCGGTACTTCCGACGGGGCTCCGCACGCGGCGGCGGCCACCAGCGACAGCAGGATCAGCAGTCGGCGGTACATGGAAGCCTCCGGGATGAGGAAGGTTACAGCGGGCCGCGCGGCGGCCCACAGCGGCTGCGGTGCAAGATAGGGGGCACCGTCCGGCGCGCAATCATGTCGCGCGGCGGCGGATCGCCCCCTGCGCGGCGGCCGGAGCGCGTGCTTTGCGCCACCCCCGCGGGAATCGGTATACCGCGTGGACGGAGGGACACGCAAACGGATGGACTTGAACTGGGGCCGCGGTCCTGATACGTTTCTGCCACTTCGAGTCCGCGCAACGCGTTCACGCTCCTGCCGCCCGGCCTCGACCCCTCCGTCCCGTCCGTGCATCTTCCTGAAAGGCCACCGGCGGGCCGGGCTCTTTTTCTTTCTTTCAGTCGCAGGCATTCTCCATGAAAGTTGCAGGTCAGCGCTGGCGCGCCGCCGCAATGGGCGCGCTGGCCATGCTGTTCGCCGCGTGCAAGGACGGCGGAACCGAGGCACCCCGGCCCACCGCGGTGGTGGCCGCCAGCCCCACCGCCCAGACGGCGGTCTCGGGCACCGCGGTGACCCAGGCACCGGCGGTGCGGGTGACGGACCAGAAGGGCCAGGCGATGGCCGGCGTGGCGGTGACCTTCGTGGTGACCGCCGGCGGCGGCACCCTCTCCAGCGCCGCCGTCACCACCAACGCCGAGGGCGTGGCCACGGCGGGGACGTGGACGCTGGGCCCCGCGGCCGGGCAGAACACCGTCACCGCCACGGTGGGGAACCTGGCGCCGGTGCACTTCGTGGCCACGGCGCTGGCGCGCACCCCCACCAGCATCACGGCCGTTTCGCCGACCACGCAGACGGCCGCGGCCGGCCAGAACGTGCCGCAGGCGCCCGCGGTGCGGGTGAACGACCAGACGGGGCAGCCGCTTGCCGGCGCCACCGTCACCTTTGCCATCACGGCCGGCGGCGGCGGCGCGCTGGGCAGCACCACCGCCACCACCAACACCAGCGGCGTCGCCACCTCCGGCTTCTGGCTCCTGGGCTCCAACCCGGGGCAGTACACCGTGACGGCGACGGTCGCGGGGCTGGCGCCGGTGGTCTTCACCGCCACCGCCACGGGGGCGGCCGACCCCTGCCAGGTCGCCACGCTGTACACGCCGCTCACCACCGTCAGCGGCGCCCTCACCGCCTCGGACTGCCGCCTGGGCCAGGGCTACTACGTGGACTTCTACGAGACCACGCTCCCGAGCGCGCAGGCCATCACCTTCCGGATGAACTCCGCCGAGGTGGACGCGTGGGTCGAGCTGTACAGCGGGGACGGCGACATCCTGGCGTTCAGCGACGACGTGAGCGACACCAACACCAACGCGGCGCTCAACGTGTTCGCCCCCTCGGGCGACTACTTCGTGGCGGCCACCACCTTCGACCCGGGCGAGCTGGGCAGCTACACGCTCTCGTCGGCGGCGTTCTCCGGGAACAACAACTGCGGCGAGTACTGGGTGGTGCCGGGGATCATCGTCAACGGCACCGTGGCCACCACCGACTGCGCGGCCAGCGGCTACTACTCCGACCTGTACTTCCTGGTGCTGCAGCCCGGCCAGCAGCTGACGGTGCGGATGGAGTCCACCGCCTTCGACGCCGTGCTGGAACTGTACGACGCGATCACCGGGCAGGTGGTGGCGGAGGACGACGACGGCGGGGGTGGCAGCAACGCGCAGATCGTCTACACGGCGACCGAGCTGAACGTCTTCGCCATCAACGCCACCACGTTCAACGCGGGCTCCACGGGCTCGTACGCCCTCACCATCACCTCGACGGGCGCGGAGCGCACGGCCGTGCTGCGGCCGGGCCAGCTGCCCTCGGGGCTGCTGGACGCGGCCCGCGCCTCCGCCGGCGGCCGCGCGGACGAGCGCAAGGCCGCTGCCTCGGTGCGCGGCTCCGCCTCGCGCACGCAGCGGTTTGCGCCCACGCCGCGGGTAAAGCGCGCGGGCACGCGCTGAAGCGCGCGGTGACGGGATGAGAAAGGGGTGGGTCCGCGCGGCGGGCCCACCCCTTCTCGCATCCCGGCCGGCGTCCATCCTCATGTCAGATCCGCCGCGCTGAAACGTTCCAGTCCGCGGCGCGTACAGGGGCATGCGGGCGAGCGGGAGCCGTTCGCCAGGCAAGCCGGGGACCGGATGCGGGAGCAGATGTCCTTGAAGTGGCACTCCAGTGCTGGTACGTTTCTGCCAGAGGCCACGATGGCAACGCCGTGCTCCCGCCGTCCCCGCCCTTTCCGTCCCCCCTTCCGTCCGTGCGTCCTGCAGGCCCCCGATTGGCGGGCCGGGCTCTTTCTCCCCCTCCACTCGCAGGGATCCTCCATGACAGGTCAAGGTCTACGACTGCGCGTCGCGGCGATGGGCGCACTGGCCGTGCTGCTGGCCGCGTGCAACGGCGACGGGACGGGGACGTCCGGGCCCGCCTCGGTGGTCGCCATCACCTCCACGTCGCAGGTGGGGGTGGTGGGCGCCGCGGTGGCCCAGCCGCCGGCGGTCAGGGTGACGGACCGGCAGGGGGCGCCGATGGCCGGCGTGAGCGTGCTCTTCGCGGTCACCGGGGGCGGCGGCATCCTCTCCACCACCCACGCCACCACCAACGCCGACGGCACGGCCTCGGCGGGGACGTGGACGCTGGGGGCCGCGCCCGGCCAGAACACCGCCACCGCGACGGTGACCGACCTGGCGCCGGTGCAGTTCGTGGCCACCGCGCAGCCGCGCATCCCCACCACCATCCTCCGGCTCGCTCCCATCACCCAGACCGCGCCGCCGGGCACGCCCGTCCCGGCGCCGCCGCGGGTGCGGGTGGTCGACCAGCTGGCGCAGCCGCTGCCCGGCGTCACGGTGACGTGGACCGTCACGGCCGGCGGCGGAACGGTGGGCAACCCCACCGCCGTTACCGACGGCGAAGGCATCGCCACCTCCGGCAGCTGGACGATGGGCCCCAACGTGGAGCAGAACACGCTGTCGGCAAGCGTGACGGGGCTGACGTCGGTGACCTTCACCGCCATCCCGCCGGACCCCTGCCAGACCTTCACGCCGTACACGCCGCTCACCACGCTCGCGGGGACCCTGACCAGCGCGGACTGCCGGGCGAGCGCGGGCTACTACGTCGACTTCTACCGGACGACGCTCGCCAGCGCGCAGGCCATCACTCTCCGGATGAGCTCCAGCCAGGTGAACTCGTGGCTCGAATTCTACGACGCGGAGGGCGACATCCTGGCGGTGAGCGACGACGTGAGCGACACCAGCACCGACGCGGCGATCAACGTCTTCGCCCCCTCGGGCAACTACTTCCTGGCGGCCACCACCTTCGATCCCAACGAGCTGGGCGCCTACACGCTCTCGTCGGCGGCGTTCACCGGGGCCGTCGACTGCGGCGAGTACTGGGTGGTGCCGGGGATCACCCTGAACGGCACCGTGGCGAGCACCGACTGCGAGGCCGACGGCTACTACTCGGACCTGTACTTCCTCATCTTGAAGCCCGGCCAGCAGCTGACGGTGCGGATGGAGTCCACCGCCTTCGACGCGCTGCTGGAGCTGTACGACGCCGTCAGCGGCCAGCTGGTGGCGGAGAACGACGACGGCGGGGGTGGCAACACCGCGCAGATCGTGTACACGGCGAGCGGGCTGAGCATCTTCGCCATCAACGCCACGACGTTCGACACGGGCTCCACGGGCGGGTACACGCTCACCATCACTTCGACCGGCGGGGACCGCACGGCCGCGCTGCGGGCGGACCAGCTGCCCGCGGGGCTGCTGGATGCGGCCCGCGACCGCTCCGCCGGGCGCAAGGCCGCTCCCGCGATGCGCGGTGCCGGGTCGCGGGCGCCGCTCCTGGCGCCCACGCCGCGGGTGAAGCGCACGGGCACGCGCTGACGCTCAAAGGTGACGGGATGAGGAACGGGGTGGGGTCCGCCGCGGCGGACCCATCCCTTCCGCAACCCCCCGGCCGGCATTTGACCCCGGTGGCCTCCCTGGTCCGGAAAAGGAAGGGCCTCACACAGAGTCAGCAGAGTCAACGGAGTTCAGCCCTCTGCGAACTCCGCTGACTCCGCGTGAGGAAAGTCGGTTACCGGATCGGTATGAATGAAACCGTTCCGCGGCAACGGTCCGTGAACAGATGTACTTGAGGCGATGCTCCGGCCCTGCTACGTTTCTGCTCCCTCGAGTCCGCCCGCCGCCGTCTCATCCCCGGTCCGTCGATCGGGCTCGCTGCTTCATCAGTTGCAGGACGTTTCCATGAGAACTGCAGGTCTTTGCCGGCGCGCCGCCGCAGTGGGTGCGGTGGCCGTGCTGCTCGCCGCGTGCAAGGACGGCGGAACCGAGACGCCCCGGCCCACCACGGTGGTGGCCGCCAGCGCCACCACGCAGACGGCGGTGGTGGGCACCGCGGTGGCCGAGGCGCCGGCGGTGCGGGTGACGGACCAGCAGGGCCAGCCCCTGGCGGGCGCGGCCGTGACCTTCGTGGTGACCGGGGGCGGCGGCACCCTCACCGGCTCCTCCGCCACCACCAACGCGCAGGGCGTGGCCACGGCGGGGGCGTGGACGCTGGGACCGGAGGCCGGGCAGAACACCGTCACCGCCACGGTGGGGAGCCTGGCGCCGGTGCAGTTCGTGGCCACCGCGCAGGCGCGCACCCCCACCACCCTGACGGCGCTCACCCCCACCACGCAGACGGGGTCCATCAACCGCTCCGTGGACCAGGCGCCCCGGGTGCAGGTGAAGGACCAGCTGGGAGTGCCGATGCGGGACGTAATCGTCACCTTTGCGGTCACGGCCGGCGGCGGCAGCATCTTCAGGCCCACCGTGCACACCGACGAGTCCGGACATGCCGACGTCATCTCCTGGACCCTGGGCCCCGCGCCGGGAGTGAACACGCTGACGGCGTCGGTCCCGGGGGTGGCGCCCGTGACCTTCACCGCCACGGCGATCGATCCCTGCACGGTCGCCACGGTGTACACGCCGATGACCCTGGTCTTCGGCAACCTGACCCTGCGAGACTGCAAGCAGGGCAGCTTCTACGTCGACTTCTACTTCATGACGCTCGGCACCGCGCAGGCGATCTCGCTGCGGATGAGCTCCGGCGAGGTGGACTCGTGGCTGGAGGTGTACGACGCGGACGGGGACATCGTCGCGCTGAACGACGAGGGCCCCCAGGCTCCCGACGCCGAGGTCAACGTGTTCGCCCCCGCGGGGAACTACTTCCTGGCGGCCACCACCTTCTACGTGTACCAGCTGGGCCGCTACGAGCTCTCGTCGAGCGCGTTCCAGGAGAACTCCGACTGCCGCGAGTACTGGGTGGTGCCGGGGATCACCCTGAACGGGAACATCACCGCCGAGGACTGCGGCGGCGACCACATCGACCCGTACCTGGTGGTGCTCAAGCCGGGCCAGCAGCTGACGGTGCGCATGGAGTCCGCCGCCTTCGCTCCCGTGCTGCGGCTGATCGACCTGCAGACCGGCAACGTGGTCGCGGCGGACGACGACGGCGGCGGCACCAGCGCGCAGGTCGTCTTCACGGCGGGGCAGGCGTACCGGGTGCTGGCCATCGTCGCCCGCCCCTTCGATGGCTCCACGGGCGCGTACGCGCTCACCGTGACCTCTCCGCAGGCGGAGCGCACCGCCGCGCTGCGGGCCGGTCCGCCGAGCGCCGCGTTCCGCGACCGCAATCTCTTTCCCATGGCGCGCGGCTCTGCGTGGCGCGCACGCCTCGCGGCACCCGCGCCCCGGTAAAGCGCGCGTACGGCTGAGCTCGGCCGTCGCTGGATGACGAGGGGTGGGGCCGCTGCGGCGGACCCACCCCTCGCCGCGTTCCGCAGGTCCGCCGGAGACGGGCGCGCGCGAAGCGGTCCGGAGGCGGAGCGCCCCCGCGGCCACGATGCACGCCCACGTGAACCCCCGCCGGTTCCGGGATGTGCGCGCATCCCGGAAGATGTCAGGCAGAGCAGCAGAGACGAACCCTCTGCTGCTCTGCTGCTCTGCGTGACATGAACCGTTTTGCGGCCCCGGTATGCGGGTCTCGCGCGTGGCGGACCGCCGTGCCAGGTGTTTCGGGTTGCCGCGGGTGCCCGCCGGGCCTATCTTCCGCCCCCTTCAAACCCGACCCTTTTGCGATCACGACAGACGAGACGAGCCCACCGATGGCCAGGTTCCAGGGCGTAGACTACTACGACATAGACGGGCTGCTCACCGAGGAGCAGCGGATGATCCGCGACACCGTGCGGCAGTGGGTGGACGACGAGCTGATGCCGGTGATCAACGACGCGTACATCGGCCGCTACCTGCCCAGGCAGCTGATCCCGGGGATGGCGGAGCTGGGGGTGTTCGGCGCCAACCTGCCGGAGGAGTACGGCTGCGCCGGGCTGGACAACGTGTCGTACGGGCTGATCATGCAGGAGCTGGAGCGCGGCGACAGCGGCATCCGCTCCTTCGCCAGCGTGCAGGGCGCGCTCTGCATGTACCCCATCTACGCCTTCGGCAGCGAGGAGCAGAAGCGCGAGTATCTGCCCCGCATGGCCGCGGGCGAGGTGATCGGCTGCTTCGGCCTCACGGAGCCGGACTTCGGCAGCAACCCGGGGGGGATGATCACCCGCGCGCAGAAGACGGACGACGGGTGGGTGATCAACGGGGCCAAGATGTGGATCACCAACGGCTCCACCGCCAACATCGCCATCGTCTGGGCCAAGACGGGCGACCTGGACGACGCCAGGAGCATCCGCGGCTTCATCGTCCCCACCGACACGCCGGGGTTCAGCGCGAAGGACCAGAAGGGAAAGCTGTCGCTCCTCGCCTCCGACACCTCGGAGCTGGTGCTGCAGGACGTGCGGGTGCCGGATTCGGCGCTGCTGCCGAAGAGCGGCGGCCTCAAGAGCCCGCTGATGTGCCTGACGCAGGCGCGCTACGGCATCGCCTGGGGCGCGGTGGGCGCGGCGATGGCGTGCTACGACGAGGCGCTGAGCTACGCGAAGCAGCGCGTGATGTTCGGCAGGCCCATCGGCGCCACGCAGATCCAGCAGACGCGGCTGGCGGTGATGCTCACGGAGATCACCAAGGCGCAGCTGCTGGCGTGGCGGCTGGGGGTGCTGAAGGACGCCGGGACGGTGCGGCCGGAGCAGGTGTCGCTGGCCAAGCGCAACAACGTGGACATGGCCTGCGAGTGCGCCCGCGAGGCGCGGCGGCTGCTGGGCGGCAACGGGATCCTGGTGGAGTACCAGTCCATGCGCCACATGGCCAACCTGGAGTCCGTGTACACCTACGAGGGGACGCACGACATCCACGGGCTGATCCTGGGTCAGGACATCACCGGGTTCGCCGCGTACTGACCGCGCGGTCGGACGAATGGAGGCGGGCTCGAAACCGGGCTCGCCTCTTT
>DATAAG010000945.1:0-9060 GCA_036260235.1 Longimicrobium sp. | reverse complement strand
AGCGACTAAAGTCGCCGCAACGACTACACGCTGTCCGCCTTCGCGGACAACACCGGACCGCCAGCACCGGGGATCCTCGAGCGGATTACCGGATCAGAGAAGCAAAGAGCACCATTTATCCACCAGACGGGCAGGAGTGCGCTCTGGATCACAAGGAGGCAGGCGCGCCGCGCGCGGCGAGCGGCACCGCGTTCGGCGTCGCCGTGATGCGGGCGGCACACCTCGTCGTCGACGGCAAGCCCCCCGTGTTGAACGACACGGTCGCCGCGCGGCTGCTCGGCGGCGACATCGAGGCGCAGATCCGCGCGCACGCCGACGAGCTGCAGACGCCGGCCTCGCTGGGCCTGCGCTCGCACGTGGTCCTGCGGAGCCGATTCGCCGAGGATGCGCTCATGGACGCCGTTGCGGACGGCGCCGAGCAGTACGTGCTTCTGGGCGCGGGGCTCGACACCTTCGCGTACCGCCAGCCACCATGGGCGCACCGCCTCACGATCATCGAGGTCGATCACCCGGCCAGCCAGGCGGCAAAGCGCGCGGCGCTTGCCGCGGCGGGAATCGAGATCCCGCCGAACGTGCGCTTCGCCGACGTCGACTTCGAGCGCGAGACGCTCTCCCACGGCCTCGCGCGCTGCGGCGTGCACACGGCGAAGCGCACGTTCTTCTCCTGGCTCGGCGTCACCATGTACCTCACCCGCGACGCGATCGAGGCGACGCTGCGCACCGTGCTGTCGTTCCCCAAGCGGAGCGAGATCGTGTTCACGTTCGCACACACGGAATCGGCGGCCTCAAAGCTCGCCGAGGGTTCCGCGTCGGCCGGCGAGCCGTGGATCAGCTACTTCACACCCGATGAACTCGGGGCGATGCTGGGATCACTCGGCTTCTCCGACGCCAGCTTCCTCTCGCGCGAGGAGGCCGAGCGGCGGTACTATGCGAACCGTACCGACGGGTTCGCGGCGCCGCCCCGCGTGACGATCGGCAGCGCGAGAGTGTGACCACGCAGGCGTGGGCCGGCGCTGGTCCCTGCCTGGCGTGCACTGCCGCGCGAAACCGCTGCCCGCCGGGCGCGGAGCGGCGGCGCCGCGCTCGGCCGCAGCAGGCGCCACACGCAGCCGTCACCTCGCAGCACGTCCAGGAACACGCCCTCCCGCCGCGCCCCCACCAGCTCCAGCAGGGTGCGCGCGCCCAGCACCGGCTGGCCTCAAAGACCTCCATCCCCGCGTGTACTCGCCCGCGCCCACGGATCCCGGCGCCACCTCCACCGCCCCCGCACCCGCCACCGGGCTTCGTCGCGCGAGTCAAGGTGGTGACGCCGCTCCCCGCGCCCGGCACGCAGAAGAGGGGCGCGGCGCCGGCCCGCCCTGGAGCGTCACCACGGGCGAACCGCCCGCGGCGGAGCGCGGCGCCGCCTCCTCCCGCGCCCGGCCGACCGCGCGCGACAGCGCCTCGCCGAGGGTGGCCCTGTTCGGCGCCCGCATCATGGAGAGGTGCGTCCCCGGCACGGGCGTCACCCGGAGCCAGCCCCGGGGGTGGAAGGCGCCCCAGCCGCGCGTGGGGTCGGTGAGGCGGCTGTCTCCGGCGGCGAACTGGTGGAGGAGGACCGGGATCGGCCGCGGGAAGTACTCGCCCCAGGCCGCTTCGTGGCCGCGCAGGCGGTCGCGCACCGCCCGGGCCTGCGCCACGGTGACGTGGCGCGGAAGGAGCCCCTCCTCGCGGCACTTCCGGACGAACGTCACCAGGTCCTCGTCCCCGGCCCCGGCGATCTCCTCGTCGGACTCCGCGCCCCCGCCGTCCGCCGTGGTGTCGGCCCTGCGGAGCACGCGGAGGATGAGGGCGTGCTCGAGCCTCGCGTCCCGCGATTCGGCGGCGGACCTTTCGGCCGCGGTGAAGGCGGGGCAGGGGGTGTCGAACATCCCCACGAACTCGACCACCTCGCCGTGGCCGATCAGCTGCGCGGCGACCTCGTACGAGAGGATGCCCCCGAACGACCATCCCGCCAGCCGGTACGGCCCCGAGGGCTGCACCTCGCGGATCATCCGCACCAGGCGCGCCGCCATCGCCTCGACGGTGCGGAGCGGCGGCTCCGACGGCGACGGCGCCGGGAGCGCGTACACCGGGATCTCCGCGTCGATGTGCGGGTGCAGCACCTGCGCGTACGCGATCGACCCCGTGCCGTCGTACGCCAGGAAGAGCGGGGGCTGCGCGCCGGTCGCGCGGATGGGGATGGCCCGGTCGCTCCGGTGCCGGTCGCCGGCCCCGGCCAGGCGCGCGGCGAGCGACTCCACCGTGGGGTGCGAGAAGACGTGCACCAGCGCCACCTCCACCCCCAGCACCCGCCGCACCCGCGAGATCATCTGCACGGCCAGCAGCGAGTGGCCGCCCAGCTCGAAGAAATGGTCGTGGCGGCCCACCCGCTCCACCCCCAGGACCTCGGCCCAGATCGCCGCCAGCGCGGTTTCCGTGTCGCCGGCCGGCGCCTCGTATCCTCGCCGGGCGTACCCGTCCGCCGTGGGCGCGGGGAGCGCCCCGCGGTCCAGCTTTCCGCTGGAGGTCAGCGGGAGCGCCGCGAGCGGGACGTACGCCGCGGGAACCATGGGGTCCGGGAGGAGCGCCGCCAGGTGCGCGCGCAGCGCCTCGGGCGCGCGAGGCTCGTCCGCCACGAAGTAGGCCACCAGGACGGCGGCGCCCCCCGCACCGGAGGGGCGCGGGACCACCGCCGCCTGGCGCACGCCCGGGTAGCGCCTGAGCGCCGCCGCCACCTCGTCCGGCTCCACGCGGTAGCCGCGGATCTTCACCTGGTGGTCCCGGCGCCCCAGGAACTCGACCGCCCCGTCCGGCAGCCTGCGGCCCAGGTCCCCCGTGCGGTACATCCGGGCGCCGCGGCCGTCCGGGTCGGGGACGAAGGCCTGGGCGGTGAGCCCGGGGCGGCCCCAGTACCCGAGCGCCACGTGCGGGCCGCGGACCACGACCTCGCCCCGCGCGTACAGCTCCGCCGGCTCCCCGAAATCGTCCAGGAGGAGCACCTCCACCCCTTCCACCGCGTGGCCGGCCGGCACCGCGTGGCCGCGCGGCTCCGTGGAGTGGTCCATGAAGCACTGCAGGGCCAGCGTCGACTCGGTGGGGCCCAGGCCGTTCACGAAGACGCACCCCGGCGCGAAGTGCTCCCGGAACCGCTCGAAGTCGGAGCGGATGACGGCCTCGCCCCCCAGCACCACCAGCCGCATGGAGGGAAAGCGGTCCCCCGGCGGCCCGCCGCCCGGCAGGAGGGCGCGGAAGAGCGTGGGGGTGGAGTGGTAGAGGGTGATCCGGCGCGAGCGCAGCCACTCCGCGAGCGGCTCCACCCCGCGCCGGCGGACGTCGAAGAGGTGGAGGGCGGCGCCGTTCAGGAGCGCGCCGAAGAGATCCATGACGGCGGCGTCCGTGGCGTACGAGGCCAGCAGCGTCAGCCGGTCCTCCGGGCCGATGCGCAGCGCGCCGGTGTAGGCGCGGATGTGCGCCAGGACGTTGCGGTGGGACTGGGCCACCCCCTTGGGCTCTCCCGTCGATCCCGACGTATAGAGGAGGTAGGCGAGCTGCTCCGGCGGGACGTCGGGGAGGACGGCCGGCTCCGCGCCGGCGGCGGGCCGCAGGCTCTCCACCTGGAGCACGGCGGCCGGCCCGGCGCGAAGGCTCCCGGCCAGGCGCAGCGCCGCGGCGTGGCCGGCGCGGTCGGCCAGGACCAGGGTGGCCGCGGCGTCGTCCAGCACCTGGCGCATCCGCGCCTCGGGCCAGGCGGGGTCCAGCGGCACGTACGTCTTCCCCGCCGCCAGCGCCCCCAGCACGCCCGCCACCATCGGGGCGTCGGGCTCGAAGAGGAGCCCCACGCGCCCCGGTCCGGACCCGGCCGAGGCCGCCACCGCCCCCGCGATCCGCGCCGCGAGCTCGTCGAGCGCGCGGTAGCTCCACTCGCCCGAGGGGGAGTGGACGGCGGTCCGCTCCGGGTGCGCCGCCGCCCGCGCCCGGAAGCACGCGGCGATGGACCGGTCGATCTCCACCGGGGCGAAGGGGGCGTGGGCGACGGAGGCCCTCATCCGCCGCGCCGCGGCGTGGGAGGCGCCCTCCTCCGCCAGCCGGCGGCGCTCCGCTTCGGACATGAGCGGGAGCCGGTCCACCCTCCGGCGGTCGTCCGCCACCATCGCCTCCAGCACCGTCCGCAGGTACGCGAGCCAGCGCTCCACCGTGGCGGCGTGGAAGAGCGAGGTGGCGTACTCCACCCCGCCGAAGACCCGGCCGCCCGCCTCCCTCAGGGCGAGCGACAGGTCGTAGCGCACGGCCGCGCGGGCCGCCACGCCGGGGCCGGTGGCCGGGGCCGTCTTCAGCCCCGCCAGGTCGAGCTCGCCGCGGGGCGCGCTCTGCCAGGTGAAGCTCACCTGGAAGAGGGGCGCGTAGGCCAGGGAGCGGACGGGGCGCACCAGCTCCACCACCTGCTCGAAGGGGATGTCCTGGTTTTCCTGCGCCTCCAGCACCCGCGCCTTCACACGCGCCAGCAGCTCCGCCACCGTCGGCGAGCCCGCCAGCTCCACCCGCAGCGGGAGCGTGTTCAGGAAGAAGCCGATCAACCCCTCGATCTCCCGCCGCCCCCGGTTGGCGGTCGGCATCCCCACCACCACCTCTTCCTGCCCGGAGAGGCGGCCGAGCACGACCGACCACCCCGCCAGCAGCGTCATGAACAGGGTGGTGCCGTGCCGCTGGCCCAGGCGCTTCAGGGCGGAGGTCAGCGCCTCGTCCAGCGCCCACGGCAGGAAGGCTCCCCGGTGGTCCTGCCGCGCCGGGCGCGGGTGGTCGGCCGGGAGCTCCAGCAGCTCCGGGGCGCCCGAGAGCGTCCGCCGCCAGTACTCCGCCTGCCGCCGCAGCACCTCGCCGTCCACCCACTTCCGCTGCCACGCCGCGTAGTCCGCGTACTGGATCTCCAGCGGCGGAAGCGGGTCGGGCTCGCCGCGGCGGTACGCGCCGTAGAGCGCGCTCAGCTCCGTGGTCCACACCCCCATCGACCAGCCGTCGGAAACGATGTGGTGCATGGTCACCAGGAGCACGTGCTCGTCCGGGCCCATGCGCACCAGGCGCCCGCGCACCAGCGGCCCCCGCTCCAGGCTGAACGGCGTCCCCGTCTCCTCGGCCGCGATGCGCCGCAGCGCCTCCCCCGCCCCCTCGCCCTCGCCCAGGTCGTGGTCCACCAGGTGGAAGCGGCTGGCCTCCGCGGGGGCGATGCGCTGCACCGGCTCGCCCTCCACCTCCACGAAGGTGGTGCGGAGCGCCTCGTGCCGCCGGACCATTCCGTCCAGCGCCCTCACCAGCGCCGCGCGGTCCAGCGCGCCCGACAGGCGCAGGCGCGTGGAGATGTGGTACGCGGCGCCCACGCTCCCCATCCGGTCCACGAACCAGAGCCGCGCCTGCGCGAACGAGAGCGGCAGCGGCCCGCTCCGGTCCACCGGCTCGATCGGTGACAGCGTCGCCGCGGCCCGCGCGGGGGCGGTGGCCTCGGCCAGCTCGAGGAGCGCCAGGCGCTCAGCGATCGAAAGGTTCAGCACGTTCGAGCAAACCGCGTGGGAGCGGGGTGTACGGGCGAGGTGGCGTGGCGCCTCGCGAAGGGGCAAGCGGGCCTGCGAAGACGTCGCTGCAGCGGGTGGATTCCTCGCGGCGGGGGCGGCCGGGCGCGCCGGCCGCTCGCCCGCACCGTCGGCGAACCGCCCCGCTCGTTGCGGAGCGCGTGAAGGAAGTGGGGAGGGCATGCGGCGGTGGACTCGCGCAGGAGCGCGAGCAGCTGCGCCATCTCGTCCCCCTCCACCCGGGCGAGCCGGACGTCCGTCACTTCTCAGGCGAAGTCCTCAGCGCCGGCCGGGTGAACACCTCACCGCCGGCGACCTCCACCTCCAGCACCTCCGCCCGGGTGCCGGCGCCACCTCCACCGCGCCCGCACCCGCTCGTCCGCAGATCCTCCGGACGGTGCGTCACCCCTCGCGCGCGCCGCGATCCTCGGCGAGGAGCCCGGCCAGCGCGGCCACGTGGGGCGGCTTCAGCGCGGTGATGTGGTTCCCCGCGCCGGCCGAGAACACCAGCCCGGGCGCCCACTTCCTCCATCCCCGCTCGACCTCGGCGAAGTGCGCGCGGTTGGCCGCCTCGTCCTTCGCGGGATCGTCGACGAGCACCAGGCGCAGCCGGCCGGGATAGACGCCCGAGGGGCGGTAGGGCGTGCGCAGGCACCGCGCGAACGTCCGGAACGGACCGGCCACCACGTCGGGCGTCGTGCGCGCGCCCAGGAGGCCGAGCTCGACCATCTTCCCGTGAAGGAGCTTCAGCCACCCGGCTTCGTCCCGCGAGGTGACCTCCGCGGGGCCGATCCCGAGGGACCGCTCCGCGGCCAGTTCCACGACCTCCACCAGCTTCAGGAACGCCTCCCCGCCGCCGTACTCGCGGACCACGGCCTCGGAATCGTCCGGCACCTCGCTGTCCAGGATGGTGAGCGACGCGACGGGGCGTCCGGCCTCGTGGAGCCGCAGCGCCATCTCGAGCGCCACCCACCCGCCGAAGGAGTGGCCCAGCAGGTGGACGGGTCCCGCGGGGCAGGCCTCGCGGAGCGCGCGGAGGTAGTGCTCCGTGGCCGCCTGGACGGTGGCGTGGGGCGGCGCCTCCCCGTCCAGCCCGCGCGGCTGGAGCCCGTAGAGCGGCACGGACGGGCCCAGCGCCGCCATCAGGTCGACGAAGGTGGTGACGCCGCTCCCCGCGCCCGGCACGCAGAAGAGGGGCGCGGCGCCGGCCGCCCCGCCCTGGAGCGTCACCACGGGCGAACACCGCCCGGCGGAGCGCGGCGCCGCCTCCTCCCGCGCCCGGCCGACCGCGCGCGACAGCGCCTCGCCGAGGGTGGCCGCGTTCGGCGGCCGCATCATGGACAGGTGCGTCCCCGGCACGGGCGTCACCCGAAGCCAGCCCCGGGGGTGGAACGTGCCCCAGCCGCGCGTGGGGTCGGTGAGGCGGCTGTCTCCGGCGGGGAACTGGTGGAGCAGGACCGGGAGCGGTTGCGGCGAGTATTCGCGCACGGCGCGCTGGTGATTGCGCAGGCGGTCGCGCACCGCCCGGGCCTGCGCCACGGTGACGTGGCGCGGAAGGAGCCCCTCCTCGCGGCACTTCCGGACGAACGTCTCCAGGTCCGCGTCCCCGGCCGCCGCGATCTCCTCGTCGGACTCCGCGCCCCCGCCGCCCGCCGTGGTGTCGGCGGTGCGGAGCGCGTGGAGGATGAGCGCGTGATCGAGCCTCGCGTCCCGCGATTCGGCGGCGGACCTTGCGGCCGCGGTCGAGCCGGCGGGGCGGAGGCTGTCGAACATCCCCACGAACTCGACCGTCTCGTCCCGGCCGATCAGCTGCGCGGCGACCTCGTACGCGAGGACGCCCCCGAACGACCACCCCGCCAGCCGGTACGGCCCCGCGGGCTGCACCTCGCGGATCATCCGCACCAGGCGCGCCGCCATCGCCTCGACGGTGCGCAGCGGCGGCTCCGGCGGCGACGGCGCCGGGAGCGCGTACACCGGGATCTCGGCGTCGATGTGGGGGTGCAGCACCTGCGCGTACAGCGCCGACCCCGTCCCGTCGTATACAAGGAAGAGGGGGGGCCGGGAGCCGGTCGGGCGGATGGCGATCGCCCGGTCGCTCCGGTGCTGGTCGTCCGCCCCGGCCAGGCGCGCGGCGAGCGACTCCACCGTGGGGTGCGAGAAGATGTGCGCCAGCACCACCTCGGCCTCCAGCACCTGCCGCATCCGCGAGATCACCCGCACCGCCAGGAGCGAGTGCCCGCCCAGCTCGAAGAAGTTGTCGCGGCGCCCCACCCGCTCCACGCCGAGCACCTCGGCCCAGATCTCCGCCAGCACTTCCTCCGTCTCGCCCACCGGCGCCTCGTAGCCGCGCGTGGCGAGCGCGTCGCCCTCCGGCGCCGGGAGCGCCCTGCGGTCCACCTTCCCGCCGGCGGTGACCGGGAACGCATCCAGCCGCACGAAGGCCGCCGGCACCATGTACGACGGCAGCCGCCCGGCCAGGTGCGCCCGCAGCGATTCCACGTCCAATCCCTCGTCGCCCACGCAGTACGCCACCAGCCGCCGGTCGCCGGGCGCGTCCTCGCGCGCCAGCACCACCGCGTCGCGCACGGCCGCGTGCTCCAGCAGCCGCGCCTCGATCTCGCCCGGCTCGATGCGGAAGCCGCGGATCTTCACCTGGAAGTCGGTGCGGCCCAGGAACTCGATCGTTCCGTCCGGACGCCACCGCCCCAGGTCGCCCGACCGGTACAGGCGCGCCCCGCGCTCGGGGGCGAACGGGTCCGGCACGAACCGCCCGGCGGTCAGCCCCGGACGGTCCAGGTAGCCGCGCGCCACCTGGCCGCCGCCGATGTACAGCTCTCCCGCCACCCCCACCGGCACCGGCTCGCCGGCCGCGTCCAGGAGGTAGACGCGCGTGTTCGCCACCGGCCGGCCGATGGAGCGCCAGGTGGCGGGATCGTCGACGACCTCGCCGAGCGTCGCGTTGACCGTCGTCTCGGTGGGGCCGTACGTGTTGAGGAGCGGCGGCCGGTATCCGTCGTGCCCGAACCACGCCCGCAGCGCCGCAGGCTCGACCGCCTCGCCGCCGATGGCCAGCAGACGCACGCACGGCGGGACCGCGGCCGAGGGCTCGTCCAGCAGGAGCTGCCAGAAGCGGGTCGGGAGATCGGCCACGCTCACCCGGTTCTCTCCGCACCGGCTCCAGAAGGCGTGCGCGCTCTCCAGCCACGCCTCGGTGCGCAGCACCAGCGCCGCCCCGGTGAGGAGCGCGCCGAAGATCTCCTCCACCGCGGCGTCGAAGGCGACGGAGGCGAACTGCAGGAAGCGGTCGCCCGCCCGGAGGCCGAAGCCCGCCCGGACGGCGGCGGCCTGCCGCTGGACGGCGCGGTGGGTGACCATCACCCCCTTGGGCCGCCCGGTGGAGCCCGAGGTGTAGATCACGTACGCCAGGTGCTCCGGCAGGAGCGCCCCGCGCCCGGGGTTCGTCTCCGGCCCGGCCGCC
>DATAAG010000944.1:0-19629 GCA_036260235.1 Longimicrobium sp. | reverse complement strand
CGATGCATGTCGAAGCGCCCCCGTCGTCCTCGGCCCCATGCAGCCGGACCGCGCAGGTCCAACGTTTTCTTTCACGATCAACCGGGAACCATGTCGCTTCTCGTCGTCGGCAGCGTAGCGCTGGACACCGTGGAGACGCCGTTCGGACGCGCGGATGACGCGCTGGGCGGCAGCGCCACCTTCTTCTCCGCCGCGGCCTCGCTGCTGCACCCCGTGCAGCTGGTGGGCGTCGTGGGCGACGACTACCCGCTCGCCGCGCTGGACTTCCTGGCCGAGCGCGGCGTGGACCTGGCCGGCCTGGAGCGCGCGGAGGGCGAGAGCTTCCGCTGGTCCGGCGTCTACAGCTACGACCTGAACAGCCGCGAAACGCTGGAGACGCGCCTGGGCGTGTTCGCCGACTTCGCTCCCAAGATCCCCGAGCAGTTCCGCGACGCGGAGTGGGTGTTCCTGGGCAACATCGATCCCGAGCTGCAGATCAACGTCCTGGACCAAGTGCACCGGCCGCGCTTCGTGGCCTGCGACACCATGAACCTGTGGATCGAGATCAAGCGCCAGCGCCTGCTGGACCTCCTGCAGCGCGTGGACCTGCTGATGGTGAACGACGCCGAGGCGCGCCAGCTCTCCGGCACCGCCAACCTGTCGAAGGCGGCCCGGTGGATCCTGGAGCGCGGGCCGCGCTACCTCATCATCAAGAAGGGCGAGCACGGCGCCATCCTGTTCACCCCGCACAGCACCTTCTTCGCCCCCGGGTACCCGCTGGAGGACGTGTTCGACCCCACCGGCGCCGGCGACGCCTTCGCCGGCGGCTTCATGGCGCACCTGGCGCAGTGCGGGCGGCTGGAGGACGGCGACCTGCGGCGCGCGGTGGTCTACGGCAGCGTGCTGGGCTCGTTCGCGGTGGAGAGGTTCTCCATCGAGCGCTTCAAGGAGCTGACGGCCGAGGAGATCGAGGAGCGCGTGCGGCACTTCCGCGAGATGACGGTCTTCGAGCTGCCGGTGGACGCCGGTGTCTAACCCCGCGGGCGGCCTTTCCTACGCCGCCGCGGGCGTGGACATCGACGCGGCGCACCAGGCGATGAAGGGCGTCGCCGCCCTCGTCCGCTCCACCGCCACGCCCGATACCCTCTCCGAGCTGGGCTCGTTCGGCGGGCTGTACCGCGTGCCGCGGGACGCCAGGGCGCCCGTCCTGGTCGCGTCGACGGACGGGGTGGGGACCAAGCTGAAGGTGGCCTTCGCCAGCGGGCGGCACGGCACGGTGGGCGAGGACCTGGTGAACCACTGCGTCAACGACATCCTGGTGCAGGGCGCCAGGCCGCTCTTCTTCCTGGACTACGTGGGGGTGGGCCGGCTGGAGCCCGGCGTCGTCGAGGAACTGGTCTCCGGGGTGGCGCGCGGGTGCCGGGAGAACGGGTGCGCGCTGCTGGGCGGGGAGACGGCGGAGATGCCGGACATGTACGCCCCCGGCGAGTACGACCTGGCGGGGACGATCGTCGGCGTGGTGGAGGAGGACCGGGTGATCGACGGCCGCGCCATCCGCCCCGGGGACGCGATCGTCGGCCTGGCGTCCACCGGGCTGCACACCAACGGGTACTCGCTCGCGCGGCGCATCGTCTTCGAGCGGATGGGGCTCTCCGTCGATTCGCCCTTCCCGGAGGAGGACGGCAGCGTGGCGGAGGTGCTGCTGCGCGTCCACAAGTCGTACCTGAAGTCGCTGGTTCCGCTGGTGGAGAGCGGGAGGATCCGCGGGCTGGCGCACATCACCGGCGGCGGGCTGGTGGACAACGTGCCACGCATCTTGCCGGAGGGGGTGGACGCGCGCTTCGACCTGCGCTCGTGGGCCGTTCCGCCCCTCTTTCGGGTGCTGCAGCGGGAGGGCGGGGTGGAGGAGCGGGAGATGTTCCGCGCCTTCAACATGGGCGTGGGGATGGCGGCGGTGGTCGCGGCCGACGACGCGGATGCGGTGGTGCGCGACCTTTCCGCCGCGGGCGAGCGGGCGTGGATCGCCGGGGAAGTGGTCCCCGGCGCGCGGAACGTGGTGCTGAGCTGAACACGAAAAGGACGACGATGAGGAAGATTGCTTTCGCGGCCGCCGCGGCGCTGTTCGCCGCGCCGGCGTGGGCGCAGAACGATATCGACACGATCTGCGACCAGTTTTCGGGCGCCGTAGCGACGCGCTGCGCGACGGTGGCCCAGGCGGTGGACGCGGCGCAGCCGCAGCTGGGAATCCTGATGGCGGGTGGCAACCCGACGCTGGGCACTGCCAGCACCGGCGGGGTGCGGCTGGGGGTCATCCCCCGCGTGAGCCTTACCGCCCGTTTGAACGTCGTGGGTGCGCGGCTGCCGGACATCCGCGCGGAGGCGGACGGGGAGGCGGACAAGTTCACCCTTCCCGCGCCGGCGGTGGGCGCCAACCTCTCCATAGGGCTTACGCAGGGCTTCAGCCTGGCGCCGATGCTCGGCGGCTTCGGTGCCATCGACCTGCTGGGAAGCGTGAGCGTGCTGCCGCTGGAGCTGCTGGGCGATGAGTTCGGCGACAACGCCTTCTCATGGGGCGCGGGCGCCCGCGTGGGGCTGATCCGCGAGTCGTTCGTGACTCCTGGCGTCTCCGTGTCGCTGATGTACCGCAGCCTGGGTGAGGTGAGCCTCGGCGACGTGTGCAGTGGGTCCGAGGGCACGGAAGGCAATCCCAGGAGCTGTTCCACCGCGGACGGTGACTTCGGCGAGCTGCGGTTTGGGCTGGACAACTGGAGCGCTCGCGCCGCGGTGAGCAAGCGCCTGCTGGGACTGGGCCTTACGGCGGGCGTGGGATACGACAGGTTCGAGACGAGCGCCGACTTCGCCTTCCGCGCGCCCGACGGGTCGAACCAGATCTACCGCTTCGATGAGATCGGCGTGGACAACGACCGCTGGTCGGCGTTCATCGACGCGTCGTTCACGGTGCTGGTGGGCTCGCTGGTGGCGGAGCTGGGGTGGATGCAGGGCGCCGACCCCATCGAGGGCTTTCCCGACACCAGCGACTTCGATCCCGGCGAGGGCACGTTCTTCGGCAGCCTGGGCGCGCGGCTTTCCCTCTAGTGCGTGAGTGCGTCAGTGCGTAAGTGCGTGAGTGGTCGCACACGCGGCGGCCGTCTCCCTGACCGGGAGGCGGCCGTTCGTGTCCGCGAAGGCGGACAGTGCGTCGTCGTTGCGGCGATTTCAATCGCTGGCGCGGGGCCGGGGGATGTCGATGGCTGACCCCTCCCCCCACGACGCCGACCACATCCGCCGCGCGATCGAGCTCGCGTGGAACGGGTGGGGCAGGGTGGCGCCCAACCCGCTGGTGGGGTGCGTCATCGTGCGCGACGGCCGGGTGGTGGGGGAGGGATGGCACCGGGAGTACGGACAGCTGCACGCGGAGGTGGAGGCGCTGCGCGCGGCCGGCGAGCAGGCGCGCGGCGCCACGGCGTACGTGTCGCTGGAGCCGTGCAGCCACTGGGGCAAGACGCCGCCGTGCACCGACGCGCTCGTCGCCGCCGGGGTGCGGCGCGTGGTCTTCGGCGCGTTCGACCCCAACCCGAAGGCGCGGGGCGGGGCGCAGGTGCTTCGCGAGGCGGGGATCGAGGTCGACGGCGGGGTGGAGGAGGCGGCGGTCCGCGACCAGAACGCGGTCTTCTTCCACGCCCACTCGCCCGAGGGCGCGGAGCGGCCGTTCATGGTGCTCAAGCTGGCGATGACGCTGGACGCCCGCACCGCCGACCGCGACGGGCGCTCCGTGTGGATCACGGGAGAGGAGGCGCGCGCGGAGGTCCACCGCCTGCGCGCGGGGTACGACGCCATCGCGGTGGGGATCGGCACGGCGCTGGCGGACGACCCGCGCCTCACCGTCCGCGGCGCCGTGGAGCCCCGCGTCCCGCCCGTGCGCATCATCTTCGACCGCACGCTGCGGCTGCCGGTGGAGGGCAAGCTGGTCCGCTCCGCCGGCGAGGTGCCGGTCTGGGCGGTCTGCGATCCGGTCGCCCCGGACGACCGGCGCCGCGCGCTGCAGCGCGCCGGCGTTCGCGTCGTCCCCGGCAGCGGGCTGCCGCGGCAGCTGCGCGCCCTGCGCGAGGCCGGCGTGCAGTCGCTGTTCGTGGAGGGCGGGGCGATGCTGGCCTCGGCGATGCTGTCGGAGCAGGTAGTGGACCGGATGTACCTGTTCTACGCGCCGCTCCTCATCGGCCCGCAGGCCGCCAGCGCCTTCGCGGCCATCCCCAGCCCCAGCCTGGAAGACGCCGTCCGCTGGCGCCGCATCGACACCCGCACCTTTGGCCACGACACCCTGGTAACCCTGGCGCGGCAGCCGGCGTAATCTCGAAATCCTCAAAGAAGATGGCCTCACGCAGAGTCAGCGGAGTGAGCAGAGTCGACACCGGATTTTCTCTGCTCACGCTGCTCACTCTGCGTGAGACAAATCCGGTTTGCTTTCGCTGCGGCACGTCCGGCAGCACGCTGGAGGGGTGGTGCACCACGCAAAATGGCGGAGATCGGGCGCTGGGTCAGAGAGGTCCCTGATCAAACGTTTAACACTTCCACGCCGACCGCGAGGACCGGTTTTTTCAAAAAACTTGCGCGGCACTCCTCATCCGTTCACTCTTCGACCAGCTCACCCGCTCCCCCGTTCACCCCTCCCCCCAATCCCCAACGGAGACACGGAATGACGAAAGCCGTCTGGCTCGGCGCGGTGCTGGGCGCAGGGCTGGCCCTGCCCGTCGCGGCCCAGGAATCCATCGACCAGGTGTGCGAGGACGTGCCGGCCGCCTACGTGGGCCGGTGCATCGCGGCGGTGCAGGCCGCGGACGCGGCGCATCCGCAGCTGGGCATGCTGATCACCGGCGGAAACCCCGGCCTGGGGCTGGCCGCCGGTTCGGCGGGGCCGGAAGGCGCGCCGCGCCTGCGCGCCACGGGACGCTTCAACCTGGTGCGGCTCGCCCTTCCCGGCATCACCTCGGAGCGCAACACCGGCGAGGCGCCCCCTCCGCTCACGGAGGAGACGAACGTGGTCGGCGTCTCGCTGGGCGCGGACCTGGCGTTCGGCCTTACCCCGGGGATCGAGGTTTCGCCCGGGACGAGCGTGGGCGTGGTGGACCTGCTGGCGAGCGCCACCTACCTGCCTGTGGACCTGGTGAGCCACGAGCTGTTCGACGCGTCCAGCACGCGGGTGGCGTGGGGCGCGGGCGTGCGCGTGGGCGTCCTGCGGGAGACGCCGCGGGTGCCCGGGGTGTCGCTGTCGGTGATGTACCGCAGCATGGGCGAGGTGCAGTTCGGCAACGCGTGCGAGGGAACGGAGTCACCCGACCAGTCCCCCTTCGCCCCGCCGCGCACCTCCCTGTGCAACGTGGACGGCGACGTCGCCCAGGCCAGGGTGGGGCTGACCGGCTGGAGCACCCGCGCCACGGTGAGCCGAAAGGTGCTGGGCGTGGGCCTGACCCTGGGCGCCGGCT
Organism: Longimicrobium sp.; assembly: GCA_036260235.1. Lineage (GTDB taxonomy): Bacteria > Gemmatimonadota > Gemmatimonadetes > Longimicrobiales > Longimicrobiaceae > Longimicrobium. The sequence goes on along the minus strand of DATAAG010000944.1, from coordinate 14,170 downwards.
ACGACCGCTACGCCGACGACTTCCAGGTGGGCGTGCTGGGCGCGCGGGGAACGCCGGCCAACCGCGCCCGCGTCTACCGCAGCCCTCCGGCGGAGCTGGAGAGCGACCGCCTGAGCGGCTTCCTGGGCGCGTCGTACGTGCTTCCCCGCGGGACGGTGGTGGCGGAGGTGGGGTGGATGCAGGGCGGCGAGCGCGTCACCGGCTTTCCCGCGGAGAGCGACTTCGACCCGGCGGCCGGGACGGTCTTCGCCAGCTTCGGCGGCCGCTGGACGATGTAGCGGCCAGCCGGCGCGAAGACGCGACACCCTCCCCCGGACGGCTCCGGGGGAGGGTGTTTCGTTCGATGGGCGCGCGCCGGACAACGGGCAGCGCGTCAGCTTCCGACGGCTCGCGTCTTGGTGCCCGTATACATGAGCTTGTTGGTGGTGGAATCGCCCGGGTTGGTGATGACGGGGCTGCCCCAGCCCACGATGTGGCTGCTCACGGTGGCGGGGAGCGCCGTGGGGTTTCCCTGCAGGTAGCGCGCGGCGAACCCCGCCACGTGCGGCGCGGCCTGGGATGTCCCGTCCAGGGTGGCGGTGCCGGTGCTGCCCGTCGATCTGTCGTACCACGTGGAGAGGATGTCGGCGCCCGGGGCGAACAGGTCTACGCAGCGCCCGTAGTTGGCGGTCCAGGTGATGCCGCCGGTAGAGTTCGGGACGTACTTGTTGACTACCCGGCGGTCGTTTCTGTCGCTGGCCGAAACGGTGATGGCTTCGGCGACGCGCGCCGGCGAGTTTCTGCAGGCATCCCTGCCCGGCGTGCTGCCCTGCCCGTCCACGAACGTGTTTGCCGCCCCGGTGACGACGACGATCCCGTGGTTGATCAGGGCACGCGTCGCATCGTCCAGCGTGACGCTGCCGAGCGTGTCGGTCAGGGACATGTTTGCCACCGCGGGATGCTGATGGTTCGCGAGCACCCAGTTGATTCCCGCGATCGTGGTGCTCACGAATCCCGTCTCTGTACCGACCATTCCCGACCGGCCGTTGCAGCCCAGCACGCGAACGGAAATGAGCCTGGCCTGCTTGGCGACCCCGTAGGTCTTCGCGCCGATGATCCCTGCAACGTGGGTCCCATGGCCGTGACAGTCGCTGGCATCGGGGTCGTTGCCGTAGAAGTCATAGCCGCTGCTGGCACGCCCCTCGAACTCGGGATGGTTCATCGCGATCCCGCTGTCGAGCACGTACACGTTCACCCCGAGCCCGGTGCTGCCGTAGGTGAAGTCGCCGGAGAGCGGCAGGGTGGGCTGGTCCACGCGGTCCAGCCCCCACGGCGCGTTGTACTGCGTGGTCGTGGGCTGCACCACGTGGTCGGGCTCGATGAACGCGACGTTCGGGTTGCGGCGCAGCGCTTCGATGGCCTGCGGCGAGAGCGTGGCCGCGAAGCCCTTGATCGCGTGCTCGTAGCGGTAGTGGATCCTGCCGCCGTGCTCCGCCGCCATTCGGTCGGCCTGGGCCGAGACGTTCCGTACCTCGTCGCGGAATACGACGATGTAGCGGTCCTTCACCATGTCGTTCGCCGCGTCCTGCGTCTGCGCCTGTGCCGTCTCCGGCGCGGTGACCTCCCCCGGCTGGTCCGTGCAGGCTCCCACCAGGAGCGCCGCCGCGATCGCCGGCAATACACTGCTCTTGATGCGCATTACATCTCCTTCGCTGCGCTGGATTTCAGGAATCGGAACACGATCGGTGCCTCATTGGACTTTACAAAATAAAGGAGAAAAAGATAGTTGTAAAGTAGCTGATGCTCTCGTCTGAATGTTTCATCCTCGGGTCATTTACACGTTTACGGTTATTTGCCCATCTCGTTAATTCTTTTATTTTTGTCACTGTCAGGGCGATCGTTTTGAGGAGGGTTGGAGTCGGGGATGTGCTCGGCTCGGTCGCTTCCTTTGATGGAGGGGGCCTCCGGTTGCGGTGACATGAGTCTGCGAGTGCGCGAGCTTGCGGACGCGATCAACAAGGAAGCCGGAAAGGGTAGGATGGTGCCGCGGCAATCTTCCCTGGCGGGTGCAACCGCGCCTGAGACGACGTGATGTCCGCCTGCGCGGACCGCTCTTGCCGCACGCCTCGTGACGTGCACCAGTACAGGCCCCGTGCAGTTGAAGCCCCGCGCAGTTTGCGGGGCTTTCCGCAGTTGTAGCCGCGGCTTCAGCCGCCCGTCGCGGACGCCGCCGTGGCTCACCGAAGCGCGCAACGTTTGCCATTTCCCCGCGTTCCGCCGTAACTTTGCACCCACATCCGCAAGCGCCGGCTGCACCGCCGTACGTTGGCGCCGCCGCATCCACCCGGATCCGCCCCGCGTGTTCACAGGGATCGTAGAGGAAGTCGGCACCATCGCCGCCGTGCAGCGGGAGGGGAACGGGGTCGTCTTCACCGTCCACGCCGCCACGGTGCTGCCGGGGATGGGACTGGGCGACAGCATCGCCATCGACGGCGCCTGCCAGACGGTGACCTCCCTTCACCCCGACGGGTTCACCGTGCAGGCGGTGGGCACCACGCTGGAGCGCACCACCTTCGGCGGGTTCCGCCCGGGGCGCCGGGTGAACCTGGAGCGGCCGCTGGCGTTCGGCGCGCGGCTGGGCGGGCACCTGGTGGCGGGGCACGTGGACGGCGTGGGCCGCGTGCTGCGCGTGGAGCCGCGCGCCGAGCTCACCCTCATCGACTTCACCCTCCCCGACGAGGTGGTCGGCGTCACGGTGCTGCACGGGTCCATCACCCTGAACGGCATCAGCCTCACGGTCAACGACCTGCCGGAGCCGGGCGTCTGCCAGGTGTCGATCATCCCCTTCACCCTGCAGCACACCGCCATCGGCGACCTGCGGGAGGGCGACGGGGTGAACGTGGAAGGCGACATGATCGGCAAGTTCGTCCGCAACCTGCTGGGCGCCCCCGCCCGCGCCGGCGAGCCCGGCGGTGCATCGCGCGAGCACGTCCTGAAGGCGTGGGGGTACCAGTGAGGCGCCTGCTCGCGCCGCTGCTCGTCGTGTCGTCTGCGTGGGGCTGCGAGCCCGCGCCGGACCCCGACTACCGCGGGCAGAACGCGGTGCCGGTGGAGCAGGTGGAGGTCGACACCGCCGCCGCGGACAGCGGCGCGCTGGACAGCGCCTTCGCCGCGATCGAGCGGCAGTCCGGCGGGCAGCTGGGCGTGTCGGCGATCGTGGTGGAAAGCGGGCGCACCGTGGCGTACCGGGACGGCGAGCGGTTCCCCACGGCCAGCACCTTCAAGGTCGCCGTGGCCATGGCCGTGCTGGCCAGGGTGGACAGCGGGCGGATCAGCCTGGACGATTCCGTCCGGCTCACCCCCGCGGACTACCGGCTGGGCGCCACCGCGCTCACCGACGAGCTCCCCGCCGGGGGCGGCATCGTCACCGTGCGGCGGATGCTGGAGTCGATGGTGATGTACAGCGACAACACCGCCACCGACGTGCTGATGCGGATGATCGGCGGGCCGCAGGCGGTGCAGGCGCACCTGCGGTCGCGGGGGGTGGAGGGGCTGCGCGTGGACCGGTACGAGGGGGAGGTGTACCTGGACTACAACGGCGTCCGGCGGCCGCTCGTGGAGTGGACGCCGGAGCGGGTGCGGCGGCTGATCGCCGCCGTGCCGCCGTCGGAGAAGGAGGCGGCGCGCGAGCGCTTCTGGGCGGACCCGCGCGACACCGCCACGCCGGACGCCTTCGCGGCGCTCCTGGTGCAGCTGCAGCGCGGCGAGGGGATCTCTCCCGCCAGCCGCGCGCTGCTGCTGGAGTGGATGCGGCGCTCGCCCACGGGCCTCCGGCGCATCCGCGCGGGGGTGCCGCGGGGGACGGAGGTGGCGGACAAGACGGGGACCATCGGCCGCACCACGAACGACGTGGCGCTCGTCACCCTCCCCGACGGCTCGCACGTGGCCGTCGCCGTCCTGGTCAGGGGCTCCACGCTGAGCAACGAGCAGGTGGAGCCGGCGATCGCGGCGGCGGCGCGGGCGGTTTATCAGCACTTCGCGCGGTGATCCCGCCCGCGGAGCATCCTTTGATCGAGAAAGACACGGACACCCAGGCGTTGACCATGCCCTTCGACAGCGTAGAGGCGGCGATCCAGGACATCCGCGACGGCAGGATGGTGATCGTCGCGGACGACGAGGACCGCGAGAACGAGGGCGACCTGGTGTGCGCCGCGTCGTTGATCACCCCCGAGATGATCAACTTCATGGCGACCCACGGCCGCGGCCTCATCTGCGTCTCGCTCACCGCCGAGCGCGCGGACGAGCTGGACCTGCGCCCCATGAGCGAGCACAACACCGAGGCGCTGGGCACCGCCTTCACCGTCTCGGTGGACGCGGCCGCGCGCTTCGGCGTGACCACCGGGATCAGCGCCTGGGACCGCGCCAGGACCATCCAGGTGTGCGTGGACCCGGAGTCGCGCCCCTCCGACCTGCGCCGCCCCGGACACGTCTTTCCCCTCCGCGCCCGCCCGGGCGGCGTGCTGCGCCGCGTGGGGCAGACGGAGGCGTCGGTGGACCTGGCGCGGCTGGCCGGGCTGCCGCCCGCGGGGGTGATCTGCGAGATCCTGAACGAGGACGGGACGATGGCGCGCCGGCCGCAGCTGGAGGAGTTCGCGGCGCGCTTCAACCTGAAATTCATCACCGTGGCGCAGATCGTGGCGTACCGGCTGCAGCGCGAGCGCCTGGTGCACCGCGAGGCGGAGGCGGTGATCCCCACGCCGCACGGCGACTGGCGGATGATCGCTTACCGCAACGACGTGGACACCCACGAGCACGTGGCGATGGTGAAGGGCGAGGTGGAGGGGGTGCAGGACGTGATGGTGCGGATGCACTCGGAGTGTCTGACGGGCGACGTGTTCCACTCCATGCGCTGCGACTGCGGCGAGCAGCTGGACACGGCCATGCGGCAGATCGAGGGCGAGGGGCGCGGGGTGGTGGTGTACCTGCGGCAGGAGGGGCGGGGGATCGGGCTGGTGCACAAGCTGCGCGCCTACAACCTGCAGGACCAGGGGCTGGACACGGTGGAGGCCAACGAGGCGCTGGGCTTTCGCCCGGACCTGCGCGACTACGGCATCGGGGCGCAGATCCTGCTCGACCTGGGGCTGTCGTCCATCCGCATCCTGACGAACAACCCCAAGAAGATCATCGGGATGGACGGCTACGGCCTCTCGGTGACGGAGCAGATCCCGCTGGCGGTGAAGCCCAACCCGCACAACACCGGCTACCTGCGCACCAAGCGCGACCGCATGGGCCACCTCTTTCCCCTGGACGAGCAGGCCGGGGAGGGGGCGGTGGAGGAGCGGGGGGCGGCGTAGGGTGATGGAGTGATGGAGTGATGGAGTGATGGAGTGATGGAGTGATGGAGTGATGGAGTGATGGAGGGCTCCGCGATTCGGGGCTGGCCCCGCGACAAGCGATTGAAATCGCCGCGACGACTACGCACTGTCCGCCTTCGCGGACGCCAGCGCGCGAGTGCGGTGCAGGACCTTAACGTCGTGCCGGGACGCAGTGTATCCCCTCTCCCGCTCGCGGGAGAGGGTGCGGCGCCAGGCCGCGGGTGAGGGCCCCGCGGACGCCAGTGGGATGCCCGTCGCAGCACACCTGCAGTTCTCCCCCTCTCCGCACGCAGTTCGTGCGGGGAGGGGGCGGGGGGAGGGGCCCCCGCGGACGCAGTGGGATGCCCGTCGCAGCACACCTGCAGTTCTCCCCCTCTCCTCGCGCAGTTTGCGCGGGGAGGGGGCCGGGGGGAGGGGCCCTTCCTGGGCACTGGACACTGGGCACTGGGAACTTCTCTTGATCGAACACCACGGCCAGATCCGCGGCGAGGGCAAGCGCTTCGGCATCGTCGTAAGCCGCTTCAACGACCTGATCACCCGCGGGCTGCTGGCCGGCGCGCGCGACTGCCTGCTGCAGCACGGCGTGGCCGACGACGCCATCGAGGCCGTCTGGGTCCCCGGCGCGTGGGAGATCGCCGGGGCGCTGCGCATGCTGGCGGAGAGCGGGCGCTTCGACGCGGTGATCGCGCTGGGGTGCGTCATCCGCGGCGCCACGCCCCACTTCGACTACGTGGCCGGCGCGGCGGCCAGCGGCGTCGCCTCCGTGGGCGCGGAGGTGGACGTCCCCTGCGTCTTCGGCGTGCTGACCACGGAAACCATCGAGCAGGCGATCGAGCGGGCGGGAACCAAGGCGGGGAACAAGGGATGGGACGCGGCCATGGTGGCGATGGAGATGGCGGACCTGTACGCCCGGCTGGGCGGCAAGGAGGCGCGGTGAAGAACCGCAGCCGCGCCCGCGGCTGGGCGCTGCAGGCGCTCTACGCCTGGGAGCAGCGGGGCGGAGGGGAGGAGACGGGCATCCCCGTCCTGCAGGAGCTGTTCGCCAACCTGCGCGTCTCCCCCGCCAACCGGCCGTACGCCGAGATCCTGGTGCGGCTGGTGGCCAACAACCGGGACCGGCTCGACCGCACCATCGAGGAGTCGCTCACCAACTGGCGGCTGGAGCGGCTGTCCGTGGTGGACCGCGCCATCCTGCGGCTGGGCGTCGCGGAGATGATGTTCGTGGACGACGTCCCGCCGCGCATGGTGATCCGCGAGATGGTGCAGCTGGCGGAGAAGTACGGCACCGCCGAGTCGCCGCGCTTCGTCAACGGCGTGCTGGACGCGGTGATGCGGCGCGTGGCGCCCGGGGAGGCGGCCGGGGCTTGAAGATCCTGGTCCTCAACTGGCAGGACCTCGCCAACCCCCAGTCCGGCGGCGCGGAGATCCACCTCCACCAGATCTTCGGACGGCTGGCCGGCCGCGGGCACCAGGTCACCCTCCTCTGCTCCGGCTGGCCCGGCGCCGCCCCCCGCGCGGAAGCGGACGGGATGCGCATCCACCGGGCTGGCGGCCGCAACACCTTCTCCCTGGCCGCGCCGCGCCACTACCGCCGTCACCTGGCCTCCGAGCCCTGGGACGTGGTGGTGGAGGACCTGAACAAGGTCCCGCTCTTCGCCCCGTACTGGGTGCGGCGCCCCCTGGTCCTGCTGGTGCACCACCTCTTCGGCGCGACGGCGTTCCGCGAGGCCTCCGCGCCCTTCGCCGCGGCCACCTGGCTGCTGGAGCGCCCCATCCCCCTGGTCTACCGCGGCCTGCCGGCCCAGGCCGTCTCCGAGAGCACCGCGGACGACCTGGCGGCCCGCGGGCTGCGCCGCGCCGATATCCGCGTCATCCACAACGGCGTGGACCTGGCCTTCTTCGCGCCCGACCCCAGCGTCGAGCGCTTCCCGGAGCCCACCTTCCTCTACGTCGGCCGGTTGAAGCGGTACAAGCGCATCGACCTCGCCATCGAGGCCGTCGCCCTGCTGCGCGCGCGGGGGACGCACGTCCGCCTGCGCATCGCCGGGCGGGGGGACGAGGAGCCGCGGCTGCGGGAGCAGGTGGGGCGGCTGCGGCTGGAGGACCGCGTGACCTTCGAGGGGTTCGTGACGGAGGAGCGCAAGCGCGAGCTGCTGCGCGCGTGCTGGGGCACGGTGCTTCCCTCCTCCAAGGAAGGGTGGGGGATCACCAACGTCGAGGCCGCCGCCTGCGCCACCCCCGCCGTCGCCGCCGACGCACCCGGCCTGCGCGAATCCGTGGTCCACGGCCGGACCGGCCTGCTGGTCCCCTACGGCGACGCCGCCGCGCTGGCGGATGCCCTCGCCTCTCTCGCCGCCGATCCGGGGCGGGTGCGGCGGCTGGGCGCGGAGGGCCGCCGCTTCGCCGAGGGCTTCTCCTGGGACCGCGCGGCGGAGCTCACGGAGGCGCACCTGCGCGAGGTGGCGGGGCAGGGGCGGGTGAGGTCATAAGTCGTCCATGACGCTCACGAAAGCCACGAGCGTGATGATGCCGAAAACGGCGCCGGGAATGGTTCCCAGGCGAACCATGGCGGAGGTGGCGCCGACCGGCTCGCCGTCGCTCCACAGCAGGTCGCCGCGCACGCCGACGGAAGCCCAGTCAGTGAACCCCAGCCCCAGGTCGCCGGTAACGCCGAATGCCGGGCGGTCGGCAAATGCGGGAGGAACCCCGTCGCGCAGCGCCCAGGCCACTCCCCCCGCCGCGTCGAACGCGGCGTAGCGGCTCAGCCAGCGGCGGTACCGTGCCTTGACGGCCGTGCGGGCCCCGTTGCCGTCGAAGCCCAGCACCACGGTGCCGCCGACCGCCTCTCTGGGCCCACGGTTCACCAGGGCGCCGATCTCCCATTCGATCGGCTCCTCCAGCTCATCGGAGCCCTGGATGCGCGGGTAATAGGAGAATTGCGCGAACAGCAACATCTCGCAGGAGGGCTGCGGCCGCCCCATCATGCAGAAACGGCGTGGTTCTTCGGGATCCTGAGCCGCGGTGTGGGCGGGGAGCGCGAGCGACAGCGCGCAGGCGAGGGCCGCCGCGAATGCGGGCAGCCGGGCGGTGATACGGTACGGAGAGGTCATGCGTCAGGTCTCTGCGAGGAGAATGAGACGTGCAGACGCCATCGGCGCCCGGGGCGGGCGAACCTGCATCACCGCAAGATAGGCACCGGCCAGATCTGCGGAGTGCGCGAGCCCGCGGGTGAGCGGCGGTTGCCGCTATACAATGCCGCGCCGCGTGTAAATCTAACGAAGCTGGCCGCCCGGACGATCGAAATCCGCCTGCAGGATCGTAGCCGCGAGTGCCGGACGGGTCGACGGCTTCCAGCAGGCGGAGAGCAGATTCGTCGGTCGCGCCCGTGATTCTTGCAGAGGGAAGGTCCCACGCGGCGCTCCCGTGGGAATGACGGACTGGTCTGCGCGCGAACACTGCCGGAGCGCGATCGAATTCTCCCCTTTCTCCCGCGCAGCGGGGGAGAGGGGGCCGCGCCGGGCGCAGTTCGATGCCCGCCGTCGTGTCTTGTTCCTGGCGGCCCCACCAACCTCTCCCAGGGGTTTTGGGGGGAGGTGGGTGGTGCTCGCCCGGAGGGGCGTGCCCTGGCGCGGAATCGTCCGGAGCGCGATCGAATTCTCATCTCCCCGCGCAGGTGGTGGGGGAGAGGCCGGGAGAGGGGGGCGTTCGCGGGCGCAGTCCGGTGCTGGTCTTCGAAGTGCGAGCCCGGAGGGGGCGCTCGCGCGGGAGTTGCGGATGCGGCCCCCGCCGTGGTGCAACCGCGGTGGAACGGTTATCCTATCCGCCCACTGCGTAAACAGGCCTTTTCACCCGTCTCGGGGAGACGTCGTTGACGGTCGACGAGCTGCTGCGCTCCAAGAAGGACTCGCTCGCGCTCGAGCTGCTGACGGACGAGCGCGGGCTGTCGCGCGCCATCGACAACCCCGACATCAGCTCCCCCGGGCTGGTGCTCACCGGCTACACCGAGCGCTTTCCCACCGACCGCATGCAGGTGCTGGGCGAGACCGAGGTCGCCTTCCTGGAGTCGCTGGACGAGGAGCGCCGCCGCGCCGCCCTGGTGACCTTCCTGGACTTCGACATCCCCGTCGTCTTCATCACCAAGGGGCAGGAGGCGCCGGAGCCCCTGCTGGAGCTGGCCAACGCGGTGGGCACCCCCGTCATCCGCACCGCGCTCAAGACCGCCGAGTTCTACACCCGCATCAAGCCCTTCCTGGAAGAGCGCTTCGCCCCGCGCACCACCCTGCACGGGTCGCTGGCGGACGTGTACGGCGTGGGGCTCCTGTTCGTGGGCAAGAGCGGCATCGGCAAGAGCGAGACGGTGCTGGACCTGGTGGAGCGAGGACACCGGCTGGTGGCGGACGACCTGGTGATGATCACCCGGCGCGGCAACGAGGTGCTCATCGGCAAGGGGCACGAGCTGCAGAAGCATCACATGGAGATCCGCGGGGTAGGAATCATCGACATCCGCACCATGTTCGGCATTCGCGCCATCCGCCAGCAGAAGCGCATCGAGGTGGTGGTGCAGCTGGAGATCTGGAACCAGGACGCCGTCTACGACCGCACGGGGCTGGATACGAAGACCATGGACATCCTGGGCGTGCCCCTGCCGCTGGTGACGGTTCCGCTGGTGCCGGGAAAGAACATCACGGTGGTCTGCGAGGTGGTGGCGATGAACCACCTGCTCAAGTATTCGGGAGTGGACACGGCCCGCCTGTTCAACCAGCGGCTGCAGAGCCAGATGGCCGGCGTCTCGGAGTACCTGGAGGAGGATTATGAGTGAGGCCGTGCGGGGACTGGTGGTGAGCCACGCGTCGCTGGCTGAGGGGCTGGTGCAGTCCGTCCGCCAGATCGCCGGCGCCGGCGAGGACGCGCTGCGCGCCGTGAGCAACGACGCCTGCGGCCCCGAGGCGCTGCAGAGCGCCGTGCGCGAGGCGCTGGGCCAGGGGCCCGGCATCGTGTTCACCGACATGCCCAGCGGCAGCTGCGCCTTCGCGGCGCGCAGGCTCACCCTGGACCGGCCGGACACGGCGGTGGTCTGCGGGGTGAACCTGCCCATGCTGCTGGACTTCGTCTTTCACCGCGACCTTCCCCTTCCCGAGCTGGTGGACCGGCTGGTGAGCAAGGGGAAGGCGTCCATCACCGGCGCGTGCCGGGAGCCGGCGGGAGCGCATGCCGATCGTGCTGCTTCGCGTTGACGAGCGCCTGATCCACGGGCAGGTGGTCGTGGGCTGGGGCGGGCCCCTGCACGCCGACCGCATCGTGGTGGTGGACGACGAGATCGCCGCCAGCCCGTGGGAGCAGGAGCTGTACTGCCTGGGCGTGCCCCCGGAGATGGAAGCGCAGTTCACCACGGTGGACGACGCGCGCCGGCAGGTGCCGGAGTGGAGGAACGGAGGGCGCCGCGTCATCGCCCTGGTGCGCGACATCCCCACCGCGCTGCGGCTGGCGGAGGGGGGCACGCTCAGCGGCGAGGAGGTGAACCTGGGGGGGATCCACCACGCGGAGGGGCGGCGGCGCGTGCTTCCCTACCTGCACCTGGACGACCGCGACCGCGAGGCGCTGCGCCGGCTGTCCGCGGCGGGGGCGCTGGTGAGCGCGCGCGACCTGCCGGCCACCCGCCCCGTGCCCCTGGAAGAGCTGCTGGCGGCATGATCCCCGAGCTCCCCACCCTGCTGCTGCTGGGCCTGCTGGGCGGGCTGCTGGCACTGGACGCCACCGCGGTCGGCCAGTTCATGCTCTCGCGCCCGCTGATCGCGGCGGGGCTGGCGGGAATGCTCGCGGGGAACCCGGAGGGCGGGATCGTCGTCGGCGTGCTGCTGGAGGCCATCCACCTGGCCGTCCTTCCCGTGGGCGCGGCCCGCTACCCGGAGGCGGGGCCCGCCGCCGTGGCCGCGGCCGGCGCCTTCGCGGGCGCCCCCGCCAGCTCGCAGGTGGCGCTGCTGGTCTCCGTGGTCTTCATGCTGGGGTGTGGATGGCTGGGGGGGCGCAGCGTGGAGTGGATGCGGCGCACCAACGCCCGCACCGCCGTTCCGCCGGAAGGGCCGGTGGACGCGGGGACGGTGGAGCGGCTGCACCTGCGCGCCATCGGGCTGGACTTCGTCCGCGGCGCCGTGGTGACGCTGGCGGGGCTGCTGGTGCTGGGGACGATCCTGGAGACGCTGGGGTGGATTCCCTTCCGCCAGCAGTGGACGCGCCCGGCGCTCGCCCTGTGCGCGGCCGCGGCGCTGGCCTCGTCGCTGCGCCTGTTCGGGCGCCGGCGGATGCCGCTCTTCGCCGCGGGGGCGGCGGCGGGGGTGCTGCTGCTGTGGCTGCGGTGAGCACCCTCCCGCGCGGGGTACGGCGCGCCATGCTGCTGCGCAGCTTCGCCGTGCAGGGGTCGTGGAACTACCGGACCCTCATCGGCACCGGGCTGGCCTTCGTCCTGGTCCCCGCGCTGCGCCACGTGTACCGCGACGATCCCGCGCGGCTGCGGCAGGCGGTGGGGCGCCACGCGGAGCTCTTCAACGCGCACCCGTACCTGGCCGCGCTGGCGGCCGGGGCCATCGCCCGGCTGGAGGCGGACGGGGTGCCGCCGGAGACCGTCGCCCGCTTCAAGGCCGCCGTGCGCGGCTCGCTGGGCTCCATGGGCGACCGGCTGGTGTGGCTGATGTGGCGCCCCGCCTGCGCCCTGCTGATGGTGGCGCTGCTGCTGGCCGGCGCCGGCTGGTGGATCGCCGCCGCGGCGTTCCTGGTGGCCTACAACGCCCTGCACCTGTGGATGCGCGCCTGGGGGCTGGACGCCGGCTGGCGCGAGGGGCTGCAGGTGGCCCGCACCCTTCGCGAGGCGCCCTTCGAGCGGCTGGGCGAGCGCGCGGGCGACGCCGGCGCCGTGCTCTCCGGCTTCAGCGCCGTGCTGGCGGTGGGGTGGGGGGGCGACCACGGCTGGCCGTACGCGGTGCTGGGGCTGGCGGCGCTGGCGGCGGGGATCGCCCTGGGGCCGCGCATTCGCTGGGTGGCCGCCGCCGCGCTCACCGCCCTGCTGGCGGCCGGGGTGGTGCTGCCCAACAACCCGTAGAGCTGGATGGGGATGGAACACGCGAACGACGTCACGATCGTCAACAAGTACGGCCTGCACGCCCGTCCTGCCGCCGAGTTCGTGAAGCTGGCCAACCGCTTCCGCTCGGAGGTGTTCATCCGCAAGGACGACGTGGAGGTGAGCGGCAAGAGCATCATGGGCGTGATGATGCTGGCCGCCGAGTGCGGCAGCACCGTGCGCATCCGCGCCGCCGGCGAAGACGCGGGCGAGGCGGTGGAGGCGCTGTCGGCGCTGGTGCGCAACCGCTTCAACGAGGAGTAGGCGGCGTGAGCCTGGTCCGCGACGGCATCCCGGCGGCGCCGGGAATCGTGATCGCCCCCGCGCGCGTGCTGCGCTGGGAGGTGCCGCGCGTGCCGCACGGGGCCACCATCCCCCCGGACCAGGTGGAGGCGGAGGTGCAGCGCTTCCTGGACGCCTGCGAGTACGCCAAGGAGCGCATCCGCGCCGTGCAGGAGCGCACCGCCGCCGCCGTGGGCGAGGTGGAGGCCCGCATCTTCGAGCCGCAGGCGCTCATGCTGGAGGACGCGGACCTCATCCAGGGGACCATCGGCACCATCCGCGAGAACCACCTGACGGCGGAGCGCGCCTTCGAGTGGCGGGTGCTGGAGTGGGAGTCCGCCCTTTCCCACTCGTCGCACCCCATGGTCATCGACCGGCTGGCGGACCTGGCCGACGTGCAGACGCGGGTCCTCCACCGCCTCCTGGGGCTCCCCGACCCCGACCTGGCGGCGCGGGTGGACGAGGGGAAGGTGATCCTGATCGCCCGGGAGCTCACTCCCTCCGTCACCGTGCAGCTCGATCCCCGCCACGTGGTCGGCATCGCCACGGACCTGGGGACGCGCACCTCGCACAGCGCCATCCTGGCCCGCTCGCTCGACATCCCCTGCGTGGTCTCGCTGGGGAACGTCAGCGAGACGGTGCGCGACGGCGACGAGCTGATCCTGGACGGCCGGCAGGGGCGGCTGGTGGTGCTGCCCACGGAGGAGGAGAAGGAGGCGTACCGCCAGCGCGACTACCTGGTGCGCGAGTGGGAGCAGGAGCTGGTGCTGCTGGCCCACCTTCCCCCGGTCACGCGCGACGGGATGCCGGTGGCGCTGCGGGCCAACATCGACCTTCCCGGCGAGGCGGACAACGCGCGCAACCACGGCGCGGACGGCGTGGGCCTCTACCGCACGGAGTTCCTGGTGGTGGGCCGGGCCACGGCGCCGGGGGAGGAGGAGCAGTACGCCGCCTATCGCAAGGTGGCGGAGGCGTTCCCGGGGCGCCCGGTGGTCATCCGCACCTTCGACCTGGGGGGCGACAAGTTCCCGGCCTTCCTGCACATCGGCCGCGAGGAGAACCCCTTCCTGGGGTGGCGGGCCATCCGCGTCTGCCTGGACGAGCCGGAGGTCTTCCGCACCCAGCTGCGCGCCCTGGGCCGCGCCATGGCCCACGGCGACGTGCGGGTGATGCTGCCGCTGGTGAACGAGATCAGCGAGGTGCGGCGCAGCCGCGCGCTGCTCGACGAGGCGCTGGGGCAGCTGCGGGCGGAGGGGCACGCGGTGCCGGAGCGCTACTCGCTGGGGGCGATGATCGAGACCCCGGCGGCCGCCATGCTGGCGCCGGAGCTGGCCCGGCACGTGGACTTCTTCTCCATCGGCACCAACGACCTGGTGCAGTACACGCTGGCGGTGGACCGCGGCAACTCGCGGCTGGCGCGGCT
>DATAAG010000943.1:0-9093 GCA_036260235.1 Longimicrobium sp. | reverse complement strand
CCCGGGCGGGGCAGGCCGGCGGAAGGTGGTCGTTCAGCTCACGGGGTGGTCACGAATCCGCTCGCCGTCCACGGCGTGGCGCACCCCGCCAGGTTGCACGCCGTCACCCGGTACCGGTACGTGGTCCCGGAGGTCAGGCCGGTGTCGCCGAAGCTGGTCTGGTTCGCCGGCACGGTGGCGACGTCGACGTACGGGCCCCAGGTGCCGTCCGGGTTCTGCGCGCGGCGCCCCACCCGGAACGAGGTCTCGTTGGTGCTGCCGTCCGTCCACGTCACGTTCACGGTCGTGGGCGAGGTCGCCGCCGCCCCCACGCTCCCCGGCGCCGCCGGCAGCGTGGGCGTGGTCAGGATCGCGCTCGCCGGCCAGGGCGTGGCGCACCCCGCGACGTTGCAGGCGGTGACGCGGTAGCGGTAGGTGCCTCCGGCCGTGAGGGTGGTGTCGCGGAAGCTGCCCCGGTTCGCCGGCAGGGTGGCCAGGTCGAAGTACGGTCCCCAGGTGCCGTCGGGGTTGCGGTCCCGCCGCCCCACCCGGTACATGGTCTCGTTGTTGGCGGCGTCCGTCCAGGTGAGGTTGGCCGCCGTGGACGAGGTCACCGTCGCCACGAAGCCGGTGGGCGCGGCCGGCACCGTGGGCATGCGCACGCTGGGGCTGTAGGTCCACGCGGAGCAGCCGTTGCCGTTGCAGGCCTGCAGCCGGTACCTGTACGTGCTCCCCGGCACCAGCCCGTTGTCGATGTAGTGGGTCCCGTCGGCCGGCACCGTGGCGAGGTAGGCGTAGCTGCTCCAGGTGCCGTCGCTGTTCAGCACCCGGCGGGCCAGCGTGAACGAGGTCTCGTCGCTGCTGGAGTCCGCCCAGGTGAGGTCCACGTGGCTACCGGAGATCGGCACGGCGGCCAGGTTGGCCGGCGGGATCGGCGGCGTCGGGACCGGCGTGGTCACCACCGGGCTGGCGGACCAGGCGGAGCATCCCGAGGTGTTGCAGGCGCGGACGCGGTACTGGTAGGTGCCCCCGGCGGTCACCGTGCTGTCCACCGCGCCGGTGGCGTTCGCGGGCGCGCCGCCCAGGCCCTGCCAGGCACCCCAGGTGCTGTCGGCGTTCCTCTGCCGCCGGCCCAGCGAGAACGAGGTCTCGTTCACGCTGCGGTCCGTCCAGGCGAGCTGCACCGAGGTAGGCGACGTCGCGGCGGCGCCCACCCCCGCGGGCGAGAGCGGCGGTCCGCCCACGCTGGCCAGCAGGGTGACCCCCGAGTAGCTGGACCACCCGTGCAGCATCACGTAGTACGTTCCCGGGGCGGGGAGGTTGAGCTGGCAGACCTCGTTGTTGCCGCCGATCCACGGCCGGCAGTCGTAGCTGCCGAAGGTGGGCACGTCGCCGTAGCGCACGTACAGGTCCGCGTCGCCAAAGCCGCCGGAGATGCTGACGGTGAGGCTGGTGGCGCCGCTGGGAACGGTCACCTCGTAGTACGTCAGGGTCCCGTAGTCCCCGGACTGGCCCGTCCGCGGCGTGCCCAGCTGCAGGAGCGTGGCCTGCACCACGTTCACCGTCACGTTCAGCTGCACCGGCGTGACCGAGGCCGACGAGTCCGCCACGGTGATGGCCCCGCCGTAGGTGCCGGGGGCCAGGGAGCTCGCGTCCGCGGTGGCGTTCAGGATGCCGTTGTGGGTCTCGTTGAGCTCCCCCTCCTCCGGGTCCACGCTCAGCCACGCGGCGTCGCTGGACGCCGTCCAGACCAGGGGGCCCGTCCCGGGGTTGCTCATCACCACCCGCTTCGCCAGCGGGCCGGTGCTCGCCGTGGCGGCGTACGTGGACGGGAGGGACTGCGCCGGCTTCACCGCGCCGTCGCCGGTCGCCATGAAGCGCTGCGCCACGGCGCCCGCCGGCTGCGCGCCCGCGGCGGAGCCGCCCACGCTGCGCACGAAGTCGAAGGTGAGCGACGTGGGGTTCAGCAGGATGACGGGCGCGGGCGGCGCCACCACCAGCTGCGAGAAGAGCAGCCGGTTGGGCGAGCCGGTGCCCACGCCGTTGAGCACGTTGGGCGTGGCGCTGGCGACGATCTGCGCGGCCACGCTGTCGGGCGTGGCGGCGGGGTGCGCCTGCAGGTACAGCGCCGCCGCGCCGGCCACGTGCGGCGAGGCCATGGAGGTGCCGCTGATGGTGCCGGTCGCGTTGTCGTCCCAGTACCAGGCGCTGGTGATGTACGACCCCGGGGCGAAGACGTCCACGCAGGTGCCCCAGTTGGAGAAGTACGACCGCCAGTCGCCGGAGTCGGTGGAGCCCACGGTGATGGCGCCGGGGGTGCTGGCCGGCGAGACGCCGCAGGCGTCCTGGCTCGCGTTCCCCGCGGCGAGGGCGTAGACCACGCCCGAGGCGATGGAGGCCGTGACCGCGTCGTTCATCGGCTGGTAGAAGGGGCCGCCCAGCGACATGTTGGTCACCGCCGGCTTCTGCGCGTTGGCGGTCACCCAGTCCACGGCCGCGATGATGACGGACGCCGAGGTCCCGCCGCTGCACCCGAAGACGCGCACCGAGATCACCTGCGCGGCCTTGGCCACGCCCCAGGTGGAGCCGGCGATGGTGCCGGCCACGTGGGTGCCGTGCCCGTTGCAGTCCTGGCCGTTCATCCCGTCGCCCACGAAGTCGGTGCCCACGCTGGCGCGCCCGCCGAACTCCGAGTGCGAGGTGCGGATGCCGGTGTCGACCACGTACACGCGCACGCCCGCGCCGGTGGCGCCGTAGGCGTAGGTGCCGTCGAGCGGCAGGGTGCGCTGGTCGATGCGGTCCAGCCCCCAGGTGGCGCCGGGCTGCACCACGGTGTCCGACGGCTGCATCTCGACGTCCTCGGCCACGTAGCGCACCTGCGGGTTTCGCCGCAGCGCTTCGACGGCCTGCGGCGAAAGGGTCGCCGCGAAGCCCTTGATCGCGGTCTCGTAGCTGAAGTGCACCCGCCCGCCGTGGGCGGAGACCAGCTCCTGCGCCGTGGCCGACGCGCTGGACACTTCGCGGTTCAGGACCACCACGTAGCGGCCGGGGATGGCGTTCGCGCCGGCCGAGAGCAGGGGCGCGGGCTCGCCGGGCGCACGCAGGCCGGCCTCGGTGGGGGTCTGCGCGTCACGGCTGTCGCAGGCGGCGATGGCGCCGAGCAGCAGGACGTGCGGGAGCCGCCGGAGGCATTGTGCAAGTCTCATCGATGATCAGGTCCGGAAGGGGGGATGATTGCCGCGGGACGGGGGCTTCGCCCGCGGAGTGCGGTGGCCGGCATGTACCCGAAAGCGGGGAACGCCCTGCGGGGAGCGGGGCGCACCGGCCCGGCGCGCGCGGGTCGCGCGTTTTGCGATTTCCAGGAAAAGCTGCGGATGGGAAGGGTTTCGCGGTGGCAGGCCACGCGGGGGACGCACGGGCCCGAGAGCAGAATAATCTCCTTCGGCTTCGGCGGCAACATTTTTTTCTGGCTTCTGGAGAGCGGCCGGCGCCGATCCACTCCTCCCGGTCCGCCGGCCCGGCGCGGCAGGCGATGCGAAGGGTGCCGCCGCGGCGCGGTTCCACCGGCTCCACGTACGGGTTGTCGGACGCCGTCGCGATAATTCTCATCGGCGGGCGCCTGGTTTCCATTTCCCTGACACCGGATGCAGCGCGTACCTCTGGAACTGCGTTCCCTGCGCCGCGCCGGGGGCCGGACGGGACCGTGTCGATTTCCGGGATCCTCGTTCGACGCTCCTGTGAACGAGTGAGCGTTAACCCTGACCAGAGAAGCCCATGAGAAAGCTGATCGTGTCCGAGTTCGTGACCCTGGACGGCGTGATGCAGGCGCCCGGCGGCAAGGACGAGGACCTGGACGGAGGATTCGAGCACGGCGGCTGGACGCTGCCCTACTGGCACGACGACATCGGGCAGAGCTTCTTCGACCTGCTGGAGGACTGCGATGCGTTCCTCCTGGGGCGGCGCACGTACGTGACCCACGCGGAGGCGTTCGAGCCGATGCCGGAAGGCGATCCCTTCGGCGACGTGATGAACGCCAGGAAGAAGTACGTCGTCTCCCGGACGCTCCAGGAGCCGAAGTGGCGGAACACGGCCATCATCCGCGACAACGTGATCAAGTCGGTGCGCGCGCTGAAGGAGGAGCCCGGGAAGAACATCCTGACGGACGGCAGCAGCCAGCTGGTGCACGCCCTGCTGGAGCACGGCCTGGTGGACGAGCTGCACCTGCTCGTGTATCCGATCACGCTCGGGAGCGGCAAGCGGGTGCTGCCGAACGGCGTGCACGCGACGTTCGAGCTGACGTCCGCGAAGCCGTACCCGACCGGCGTGGTCGGCCTGCACTACGCGCTGCGAAGGTGATCCCGAATCCACGAAAGGAAATTGCTCACGGACGAGCGGAGCATCGGAGAACCGCCGGCTCACTCCGTTGCTCGGTTTCTCCGTGTGAAGAGCTCTTTCCCTTTCTGTGCGGATGAGACTTCGGGATCAGGGACGCGGGCGGACGTCGATCCACTCCTCCCTGTCCGCGGGATCGTAGCGGTAGGAGATGCGGACGGTCTCGCCGCGGCGCAGCTCCATCGGCTCCACGAACAGGTAGACGGGGTTCAGCCAGTGGTTGTCGGGCTCCGCGTGGCGCGGGTCGGTGGAGTGGGAGACGGAGGGGCTCAGGCGCAGGTCGAAGTAGAGGGCCAGGCCGCTGAGGATCCCGCTCTTGCGCACCGTCACGTCCGCCTGGCCGGCCGCGGCCGCGTCGTCCAGGGTGGCGAGATCGATCTCCGCCAGCAAGGCGGGCGGGGCGAGGGAAGGCCAGCGGCGGACGCGCGAGGCGTCCATCCAGTGGGTGAGCAGCGCGTCGCGGTTGGTGGCGCCGAGCGCGGCGAAGTCCATCCCATACCACGCCTTCCACTGCTGCAGCCCGGGCGGCGTGAAGACGTACTCCCCGCGCTGCTCCTCCGGCACGCTCACCGCGATTCCGAAGATCCGCAGCGACCCGGGGACGGTGCGCGCGTCCGGCTTCAGCAGCCTGCGCCGCGCGTCCACCACGGCTTCCAGCACCTGCTCCGAGAGCGCGCCGTGGCCGAAGGTCTCGGTGACGAGCACGTCGGCGCGGGCGGGAAGCTCCACCTCCGTCGAGTGCTGGTCGAGGAGCGTGATCCGCCTGCCGAAGCCGTTGGCCGCGAACAGCTGCTTCGCCACGCCGGCGATGGGGCCGGCCTCGATGGCGTAGACGCGCTTTGCGCCCGCGCGCGCGGCGGCCATGGCCAGGATGCCGGTGCCGGTGCCCAGGTCCACCACCACGTCGCCGGGACGCACCACCTCTTCCACGGCGCGGATGAAGCGCGAGGTGCGCCCGCGGTCGTTCAGCATGCGGGTGTGGAGCTCCACCACGTCCGCGTCGAGCCTGGTCACGCTGCGTATCGCCCGCGTCGGGGGTGAGGTGGATTGCCGCCGCCGTGCCGGAACCCCATGTTGGCGCGGGCGAAGCTACCCGGGAGAGAAGCGTGGATCAAGTGCAGGCGCCCTCGAAGGCGTTGATGCGGCGGCCGCCGGACTCGTACGCGCCGTTCTACCGCGCGCGCGGCATCTCCATCGACATGGAGAGGGCGCGGGCGCAGCACGCGGCGTACGGCGAGGCGCTGCGGGCGGCGGGGCTGGAGGTGCACCTGCTGGACGGGGACGAGGCCTGGCCGGACTGCGTCTTCATCGAAGACCCCGCCGTGGTCGCGGCCCCGCGCGCGCTGATCGGCCGGCTGGCGCCGCACCGCGAGGGGGAGCCCGGGCCCGTGGAGGCGGCGCTCGGCCGGTGGCACGAGACCGCGCACCTTCCCGACGGCGCCCGGCTGGAAGGCGGCGACGTGCTGCACGTGGAAGACACCACCTACGTGGGGCTGACGGCGCGGACGAACGAGGCGGGGGTGGAGGCGCTGCGCGACTTCCTGGCGCCGGCCGGGCGGCGGGTGGTGGCGGTCCCCGTGCCGAAGTACCTGCACCTGAAGACGGCCGCCACCTACCTGGGCAACGGCGTCCTGGCCGCCGTGCCGGACTTCGTCGGGGTGCGCGCGTTCGAGGTGGACGACGTGCTCCTGGTGGACGAGGGGGAGCCGGTGGCCGCCAACACCCTGCGCGTGCGCGACCACCTGCTGACGGTGCAGGGGAACCCGCGCACGGAAGCACGCCTGCGCGCCTTCGCGGAGCGGCACGGCGTGCACGTCGTCCCCCTGGAGATCACCGAGTTTGAGAAGGGCGAGGGCTCGCTCACCTGCCTCTCCCTCGTCTGGTAGGGACGGCCGGCGGCCTCGATTGCCGCCCCGCATCATCCTCCGTACAATCCCACGGCTCCCTGGAACTTCGCGCGCCGGACCTGCGATCCCGCCCGGCGTGCGCATCCTTCTCGTCTTCTGGAACCATGACGAATCCACATCGCCGTCCTGCCCGGCCGTCCCGGCACCGTCTCCGCCGCCCGGCGCTCGCGCTCGCGGCGCTCGCCGCCATCAGCAGTCCCGCGGCGGCGCAGCAGGGGCCGCTGAGCGGGCTGGAGGCGTACGTGGAGCAGGGGATGCGCGACTGGGGGGTGCCCGGGCTGGCGCTGGCGGTGGTGAAGGACGATTCCGTCGTCTTCAGCCGCGGGTTCGGCACGCGCACGCTGGGCCGCAGCGAGCCGGTGGACGAGCACACGGCGTTCGCCATCGCCTCCACCACCAAGGCGTTCACGGCGACGGCCATCGCCATGCTGGTGGACGAGGGAAAGGTGCGCTGGGACGATCCGGTCTCCCTGCATCTTCCCGGCTTCCGGCTGTCGGATCCCGGCCTGGCCGGCGAGCTGACCGTGCGCGACCTGCTTTCGCACCGCACCGGGCTGCCGACGTCGGACTTCCTGTGGTACGCGTCGGGAAGCGACACGGACGAGATCATGCGCCGCATGCGCTTTCTGCGGCCGTTCGCGCCGCCGCGCACGCGCTACATGTACAACAACCTGGCGTACATGCTGGCCGGGCAGGTGGTCCGGTCGGCGTCGGGGATGCCGTGGGACGAGTTCGTGCGCCGCCGCATCCTGGAGCCGCTGGGGATGCGGGAGACGCTGACCGGGTACGCGGGGCTGCAGGCGCGTGGCAACGTGGCCTCGCCGCACCTGGAGGTGGACGACCGCGTGCAGCCCATCCCGTACCGCGACTTCGACAACATCGGCCCGGCGGGGTCGATGAACTCGTCGGTGCACGACGTGGCGAAGTGGATCCGCTTTCAGCTGGCGGGGGGGCGCGCGGGCGGCGAGCGGCTGCTGAGCGAGGCGCAGCACCGCGAGATGCTGACGCCGCAGTTCCTGGTCCCCACAGCATCGTTCTACCCGGCGGCGCGGCTGGCCCGTCCGCACTTCACCGCGTACGGGCTCGGCTGGTTCCTGCAGGACTACCACGGGCGCCAGCTGGCGATGCACACGGGGAGCATCGACGGGATGAGCGCGCTGGTGGCGCTGGTGCCGGAAGAGCGGCTGGGGCTGGTGGTGTTCATCAACCTGGACCACGCGGAACTGCGGCACGCGCTGATGTACCGCATCGTGGACGCGTACCTGGGGGTGCCGCCGCGGGACTGGAGCGCCGAGCTGCGCCCCGTCTACGCCGGCGCGGAGGCCCGCGCCGACTCCGTGGCGCGCGCGCGGGAGTCGCGGCGGGTGAGCGGGACGCGCCCCTCGCTGCCGCTGGAGGCGTACGCTGGCGACTACGTGGACCCGGACAGCCTGCTGGGGCGCGTGGCGGTGCGGGTGCAGGACGGGCGGCTGGTCGCCACGACGGGCGCCGGCGCCACGGGGGAGCTGGAGCACTGGCACTACGACGTGTTCCGCGTGCGCTGGCCGGACCTGTCCCTGGGCGAGGACTTCTTCGTCTACACCATCGATCCCGAGGCGCGCGCCGCCTGGGTGCGGGTGGATGGGCGGCTGCTGGCGCGGGAGAGGTGATGGAGTGATGGAGTGATGGAGTGATGGAGTGATGGAGTGACAGGGTCATGCGGTGACAGGGGTGATGGAGTGGGCCGGCATCGCGCCCAGCGATTGAAATCGCCGCAACGACGACGCACTGTCGGCCTGCGCCGACACCACCCCGCCGGTCTCGCGCGTGATACGACTCCCTTCGCCTCGCTACCGCAGTTTGCGGGAAAGGGGTCGGGGGTGAGGGTCCCGACAGCGGCGCCGAGACGGGGCTTGTGGCTTTCCCAGCGGCGGGTTTGCCCGCTCAGGCACCGGCGCTGCCCAGTTCACCCCATCACTCCATCACTCCATCACCTCCGCGGGATTTACGAAAGCATTACAACCCGCCGCTGGCACATTCCGCCTGCCGGTGAGTAACGTTGATGCACGCCGGTCCCGTCATCCTCCGCATTCGACCCGCATGACCCCGCTGCGCCGCTCGTCGCGCCTGGCTCCCGGCTCCGGCATCCTCGTGCTCCTCCTGCTGCTGATGCTGGGGCTGTCGTCGGTGCTGGCGTACCAGGCCGTGGCGGCGGTGCGCTCCGAGGCGCGGCTCGCGGACCGCGCCCTGCGGGGATATGCGGGGCTGGCGCGATGGGAGCTGTCTCGCCGCGCGGACCAGGCGCTCGGGGAGCGGCTCTCCGCCGCCGCCACGGCCGGCGCCGCGTCCGCCGCCGACTGGGAGGACCCGCCCCGCGCCCTGGCGGCGCTGCGGTCCGCCGCCGCGCGCGAGCTGGCGTGGTGCGCGTGCCCGCAGGCGGTGCGCGGCGTGTTTCGCATCGACGCGGGGGCCGGGGCGTGGTCCGTCTCCACGCAGGGGATGCAGCCCGGCCTGCGCGGCACCGTCACAGGGCTGGCGGGCGCGCTGGCTGGCGGCCCGGCGCGCGACACGGTCCGCGTGTGGTCCGTGTACGCGGCGGGCGCGCGGCAGCTGATCGTCTACCACCTGCGGGCGGCGGACGGGCGGGTGCGGGCGCACGGGTTCGCGCTCGACCCGCGCCGCGTGGCCGCGCCCGTCCTGCGCGACGTGCTGCGCGGCCCCCCGCTGCTGCCGGCCACCCTGCGTCCCGGCTTCACGAACGCGAACGCTCTGACGCTCGTCGTGGCGGACGCGGCGGGCGAGGCCGTCTTCCGCTCGCCCGCGCCGGTTTCCGTGC